>NZ_JALNTH010000056.1:0-38821 GCF_023161935.1 Pseudoalteromonas sp. 2CM28B | reverse complement strand
GGCTAAGACGGGATTTGAACCTGTGACCCCATCATTATGAGTGATGTGCTCTAACCAGCTGAGCTACTTAGCCATCTTTTTTGTTAACACTTCATCGCTGAGTGCGGGGCGTATTATGCTGATATGCCCCAAATTCGTCAACACCTTTTTTGCAAAAAAACACTTAAGTTGGTTTGTTTGCAGGAAAAATAGGCTAACCGGCTACTTTTTAATTAAAACGTTGCTTTTTTAACACTCTTTGTGAGCTTTGTATTGTAATTTGGCTTTGCCTTACAATTCTAAGCCTATAGTAAGGATAGACTAATTATTACTTTTATTCGGCTGAAAAATAAAAAGGCTCGTAAAAACGAGCCTTTAAAAACAATGAGCCACTTAACGTAGTGCAATGTTTAATTATACGTTGAACAAGAAGTTCATTACATCGCCATCTTTAACGATGTACTCTTTACCTTCTTGGCGCATTTTACCTGCTTCTTTTGCACCGCTTTCACCTTTAAATGCAATAAAGTCATCAAAAGCAATTGTTTGTGCGCGGATAAAGCCACGTTCAAAGTCGGTATGAATTTTACCTGCTGCTTGTGGCGCTGTTGCACCTACTGGGATAGTCCATGCACGTACTTCTTTTACACCCGCAGTAAAGTAAGTTTGCAAATGCAGTAGCTCATAGCCACCACGAATAACAAGGTTAAGTCCTGGCTCTTCAAGACCTAGGTCAGCCATAAACTCTAATTTGTCTTCTTCGTCAAGCTCAGATAGCTCAGATTCGATAGCTGCACACACAGGTACAACAACCGCATCCTCAGCAGCCGCTATTTCACGGACACGATCAAGTAGTGGGTTATTTTCAAATCCGTCTTCAGCCACGTTAGCAATATACATAGTTGGCTTGATAGTTAAGAAGTTAATAGGCGCAATGGCTGCTTTTTCTTCTTTTGTTAGCGCTAAAGAACGTAAAGTTAAGCCTTCATCAAGATGCACTTTTACTTTTTCAAGTACCGCATTTTGCTCTTTTGCGTCTTTATCGCCACCTTTTGCTTTTTTCGCATTACGGAAAATTGCTTTATCAGCACTGTCCATATCAGCAAGTACTAGCTCGGTGTTGATCACGTCAATATCGTCCGCAGGGTCGATAGTACCAGCAACGTGAATAACGTTTTCATCTTCAAAACAACGAACTACATGGCCAATCGCATCTGTTTCACGAATATTTGCTAAAAACTGATTGCCTAGGCCTTCACCTTTCGATGCACCTTTAACTAAACCTGCAATATCCACAAATTCCATACTAGTTGTAATAATACGTTGCGGGTTAACAATTTTAGCAAGTTCGTCTAGGCGAGGATCTGGCACCGGTACCACACCTGTATTAGGTTCAATGGTACAAAAAGGAAAGTTAGCGGCTTCAATACCCGCTTTAGTCAATGCATTGAAAAGTGTTGATTTACCAACATTAGGCAAGCCAACGATGCCACATTTAAAACCCATAGTAAGATACCTTGTTTAGATTCGTTTAATACGTGCGTACGTATACCCAAAAATTAGGGTTTAAACGAATGTAGTCTGTTTTGTGCTTTTAACACACCGTCTTTAGCAAGTATTTCCATACAACGAACTGCTTCATCAACTGCGGCATCCATTTTTTCTTGATCGTCCTTGGCTGCTTTACCAAGCACCCAACCGGTGACCATTTCGCGATGTCCTGGATGACCAACACCTATGCGTAAGCGCATAAAGTCTTTTTGATTTGCCATTTTTGCAATAATGTCTTTTAAGCCATTATGACCGCCATGTCCGCCGCCTTTTTTTAATTTAGCAACGCCCGGGTCTAAATCCAATTCATCATGGGCAACAAGTATGTCTTCCACGGGGATTTTAAAAAAATTGGCTAAACTACTCACCGCTTTGCCACTTAAGTTCATGTAAGTGGTGGGGATCAGTAATTTGAATTCTTTGCCTTGAATAATCACTTTACCAGTAAGGCCGTGATATTTAGGGTCGTGTTTTAGCGTGCAGTTGTAGCGTGCAGCGAGTTCTTGAATGAACCAAGCACCTGCGTTGTGGCGTGTATTTGCGTATTCGGGGCCTGGATTAGCCAGGCCCACAAGCATTTGAATAGAATTCAAGGTGCGAGACCTTAAATATTATTCTGCAGCGTCTGAAGCGTCGTCTTCAGTTGGAGCTGCTTTGTTAGCTTTGATAGTAACGATAGACTGATCGTGGCCTTCGCCTTTACCAAGCTCAACAGATTGAACACCTTTAGGGAACGCAAGATCTGTAAGGTGGATTGAATCACCAGCAACAAGATCAGATACGTCTACTTCGATGAATTCTGGAAGTGACTTAGGAAGACAAGAAATCTCAACTTCAGTTAACTGGTGAACAACAGTTGCACCTAACTTAGTTACTTTCTCTTCACCGATGAAGTGTAAAGGAACCTTAGTTACTAGTTTATGAGTTGCGTCTACACGTTGGAAATCAAGGTGAGTAAGCTTAGGCTTGAAAGGGTGACGTTGGATATCTTTTAAGATTGCTTCAACTTTCTCGCCACCTACATTTAATGTAAGGATGTGAGTGTAAAAGCCTTCGTCTTCTTGTGCTTTGATCATATCTTTATGAGCAAAAGTAAGCGATACCGCTTCTTTATCAGCTCCATAAAGGATTGCCGGCACTTTGTCTTCGCGACGTAGGCGGCGGCTCGCACCAGTACCAGTTTCTACGCGAAGTTCAGCGTCATAAGTATAAGTTGTGTTAGACATGATGTCTCCAATAATTAAAAGTGTTAGGGCCTTTGCGACCAAGGTCCCTAGCCAAAAGGCGCGCTATCATACCACTGCGGGTTTATAAAATAAACATCGCTTACAAAAAAAGCGCCAAAAGGCGCTTTTATACTCATTAATGTTTAACTTTAGTGTTCAAACATTGCCGAGATAGATTCTTCGTTGCTAATGCGACGAATAGTCTCTGCTAACATATCTGCAAGTGTTAATACTTTTACAATATCAAGCGCTTTTAGTTCGTCAGACAGTGGAATTGAGTCAGTTACAATCACTTCATCAATCACAGAGTTACGTAAGTTTTCTGCAGCTGTACCAGAAAGAATAGGGTGAGTAGCGTAAGCAAATACGCGTTTAGCACCATGCTCTTTAAGAGCTTCAGCTGCTTTACACAATGTACCACCGGTATCAATCATGTCATCAACAATAATACAATCACGACCTTCAACGTCACCAATAATATGCATTACTTGAGAAACGTTAGCTTGAGGGCGACGTTTATCAATAATAGCTAGGTCGGTATCGTTTAATAGTTTTGCAATTGCACGGGCACGTACAACACCACCAATATCAGGTGATACAACAACCACGTCATCAAAGTCGCGGTTTTTCATATCTTCTAATAATACCGGGCTGCCAAATACGTTATCTACTGGTACATCGAAGAAGCCTTGGATTTGCTCAGCATGTAAATCAACCGTAAGAACGCGGTCAACACCTACACTTGATAAGAAATCTGCAACCACTTTAGCTGTAATTGGCACACGCGCAGAACGTACACGACGATCTTGACGAGCATAACCAAAATAAGGAATAACAGCAGTGATACGACCGGCAGATGCACGGCGTAGCGCATCAACCATAACGATAAGTTCCATTAGGTTATCGTTAGTAGGGGCACAGGTTGATTGTAAGATAAAAACATCCGAGCCACGAACATTTTCATTAATTTGAACACTGATCTCACCGTCACTAAAACGGCCAACAACAGCATCGCCTAATTCAATATATAAACGTTTTGCAACTTTTTGAGCTAGGTCAGGTGTTGCGTTACCAGCGAAGAGCTTCATGTCAGGCACGGTAGGGTTCCTCAGGCACTGAATTTTTGGACTAACTTACATTGAATGAACAAAGTAGGTTAACTTATGATTACTTGTACGTTACTTCATTTATCAATGATGGCGGCTAACTCCGTGTGAGCAGGAGAAGTATTAACGCTTGATGCGATAAATCCCTGCCAAGTATGGGGGAGATTAGCAAGTACATCTTGTGCTTGAACTTGACTAGCAAATTCAACAAAACAACATGAACCTGTTCCGGTCATCTTTGATGGGGCGTATTTTAGCAACCACTGCAGGGTTTTTTCAACCTCGGGACACAGCTTTTTCACTAAAGGCTCACAATCGTTAGTTAAAACCTGCTGTTGCCAGTCACCTAAAAGTTTAGGCGTGTCACGTTTTAAATCGGGGTGAGTAAATATTTGTGCAGTACTGACATGCTGGTTTGGAAAAACAACGCAGTACCATTTTTGTGGCAATTTAACATACTCTAATTGCTCGCCAACGCCATGTGCTATGGCACTTTTACCTTTAATGAATACAGGTACGTCTGCACCGAGCTTCAAGCCTAAATCTGCAAGTTCATCTAGTGTAAGAGCGGTATTCCATAGTGTATTTAGCGCTAAAAGTGTTGTTGCGGCATCGGATGAACCACCACCAACACCTCCGCCCATAGGCAAACGTTTAGTTAAATTTATTTTTGCACCTAAATTCACTTTACACTGAGTTTGCAATAATAAAGCTGCTTTATAAATTAAGTTGTCAGTTAGTGCAATGCCATGAGTGTCACCGCTAATACTAATATTTTTATCATTAGTAAGCGTAAAATGGAGCTCGTCGCCATAGTTCAAAAATGTAAACAGGGTTTCTAATTCATGATAGCCATCATCACGGCGACCATTAATATGTAAAAATAAATTTAGCTTCGCCGGCGCAATCAGCGAAAGTTCAAAGGGAGTATTCATAATTAGTTAAACTGCCAATCGTAGAGTTTGATTTTAATTTTAATCTTTTCATGTGTTAAGGTTAGCGCGTTAGGTAACCAAAAACCGTGTTTTTGTATGTAACTGGTGTAGTTTATTTGCCATTTTTTGCCAGCGTCATCAAACCATAACACGCTTTTAGCACGGCCTAATTGATCGACTTCTAAGGTTTGATCGTCAATAGTGGCTTTTAACCATGGGCCGGCGTTATTTACCGGTAAAGTAAACCCCGTTAAGCGTTGTAAAAGTCTACTCGCATTAGTATCAAAATACGGTTGGTCATCAAATATTAATTCAGCCCCCACTGCGGTTTGTTTGAGCGATAAAATTCGGGTGCCAATAAATGTGGTTAACACTAAATGATTACTATTTTGTGTTTGTTGCCAATTTAAGTTAGCAGATTGGCGCTCATCAGGGCTAATAAACGCTAATTTACCTTCCACCTGCCAAGTTTTTTGTGTACTAAGACGTAACTTCCAGTCTTCGTAAGCTTCTGTATTGTAGTTGTTTTTATTGGCGCAGCCCGTTAAAAAAATAAATAACAGGGTTAAAATAAAATATTGTCGAGTCAAATGTTGTTCCTTACTTTCCATATTCCTGAGATTTTTGATAAAATTGCCGCCTATGTAGTAGGGCTCAGCAATATTTGGCAGATATGACCATAATAGCACTTGGTATTAATCACAAAACCGCATCCGTAGAATTACGAGAAAAAGTGGCCTTTTCGCCTGAGCAAATTTCAGAGGCGCTACAACAATTAAGTGGCCATGCCGACTTTAATGAAGCGGTTATTGTCTCTACCTGTAATCGCACTGAAGTGTATTGTAGCCTTGCGCAGCAAAATTCCCAAACATTGTTGCAATGGTTGGCCAGTTTCCATGGTTTAGATGAACATGAACTGAGTAAAAATATCTACTGTCATGAAGACAGCGCTGCAATAAACCATTTGATGCGTGTAGCCTGTGGGCTTGACTCGCTGGTGTTAGGCGAACCACAAATTTTAGGGCAAATAAAACAAGCCTATAATAGTGCCAAAACTCATGATGCGGTGGGCGTTACGTTTGATCGTTTGTTTCAAAAAACGTTTTCGGTGGCAAAAGAAGTCCGTACCGAAACCAACATTGGTGCCAGTGCAGTATCAGTTGCCTTTGCGGCAGTTAATTTAGCAAAGCATATTTATGGAAAGCTGGACAAAACCAAGGTGTTACTCATTGGTGCCGGTGAAACCATAGAGCTGGTAGCAAAACATTTATACCAAAATGAACCGCAAAAAATTACTGTTGCCAACAGAACAATAGAAAGAGCGCGCAGTTTAGCCGATGAAGTATCAGCCGATGTTATTGCGTTGGCACAATTGCCTGAACGTTTGCATCAAGCTGATATTGTGATTAGCTCCACCGCCAGCACTTTACCTATTATTGGTAAAGGTGTAGTTGAGCAAGCACTTAAACAACGCCGCTATAAGCCGATGCTGTTTATTGATATAGCTGTACCACGCGATATTGAAAGCCAAGTCGGTGAACTCGACGACGCCTACTTGTACTCGGTCGATGACTTACAAGCGATTGTTAGTGAAAACATGGCTGCTCGTGAACAAGCTGCTGAGCAAGCACAAATTATTATTAGTGAGCGCACCAAAGAGTTTTTTATGTGGTTGCGCTCGCTTGATTCAGTGGATTTAATTCGCCACTACCGTAATGATGTACAAACAACAAAAGCAGAACTTGTAGATAGGGCGCTTAGTCAGCTAAATACAGGTAAAGATGCAGAAAAAGTAATTTTAGAGCTGGCCAATAAATTAACCAATCGCTTAATGCACGCGCCTACCCGTGCCATCCAAGATGCAGCGAAAAAAGGTGAAGTGGCTCAGTTAAACCAATTGAAAAAAATGTTAGGTATAGATCAGGAATAACAGTTAAATGAAAGAGTCCGTTTATCGTAAATTAGAAACCTTAGTTGAGCGCTACGAAGAAGTTCAAGCGCTACTAAGTGACCCATCGGTCATTAGTGATCAAAACCGCTTCCGTACTCTTTCAAAAGAATACTCTGAGCTGGAAGAAGTGGTGAAAACGTTTTTAGCATACCAGCAAGCACAAGAAGACTTGAGTAGCGCTGAAGAAATGCTAAAAGATTCAGATCCTGAAATGCGCGAAATGGCACAAGAAGAATATAAAGAAGCAAAAGCACAGATTTCGACTTTAGAAGACGACATTCAAGTGCTTATGTTGCCTAAAGATCCGAGAGACAACAACAATGTATTTTTAGAGGTTCGTGCAGGAACAGGGGGCGATGAAGCTGCTATTTTTGCTGGCGACTTATTCAGAATGTACAGCCGTTACGCAGAAACAAAAAAATGGAAAGTAGAGATTGTTACCACCAACGAAGGTGAGCACGGTGGTTACAAAGAAGTAATTGCTAACATCAGCGGTGAAGGTGTTTATGGGCAATTAAAATTTGAATCAGGCGTGCACCGTGTACAGCGAGTCCCAGAAACTGAGTCACAAGGGCGCGTACATACCTCCGCCTGTACTGTTGCTGTAATGGCTGAAGTACCAGAAGCAGAAGCCATCGAAATCAATACGGCCGATATTAAAGTTGATACCTTTAGAGCATCGGGCGCGGGTGGTCAGCACGTTAATAAAACCGACTCTGCCATTCGTATTACCCATTTACCAACCGGTGTTGTGGTTGAGTGTCAAGATGAGCGCTCTCAACATAAAAACCGTGCAAAAGCGATGTCGGTATTGGCGGCGCGTTTGCAACAGGCTGAAGATGAAAAACGTCATGCTGCTGAGGCGTCTGAACGCCGTAATTTAGTGGGCAGTGGCGATCGTTCTGAGCGTATTCGCACATACAACTACCCGCAGGGGCGCATTACCGATCACCGTATTAACTTAACGCTTTATCGTTTAAACGAAGTGGTAGCCGGTGATTTAGGCGCTGTGGTTGAGCCGCTAATGCAAGAGCATCAGGCCGACTTATTAGCAGCGATGGGCGACGATTAATCGTGAACCTCACTGTTGAAAACGCTATTACTACCGGTGCTAATTTATTAGCATCAAGTAGTGATAGCGCAAAGTTAGATGCTCAAGTACTACTGCTTAATATTTTACAAAAGCCACGAAGTTATTTATTCACTTGGCCAGAAAAACAATTAACGGATGAGCAATCACAAGCGTTTGAGCGTGCATGTGAGCGTCGTTTAAACGGCGAGCCTGTTTCGCACATTACAGGGTATCGTGAGTTTTGGAGTTTACAGCTTGAAGTAAATCCAACAACGCTCATTCCTCGCCCTGATACAGAAACCTTAGTTGAGCTTGCGCTTTCATGTAATGTACCAAATGACGCCAAAGTGCTCGATTTAGGCACAGGCACTGGAGCAATTGCACTTGCGCTTGGTAGTGAAATGCCTACATGGGATATTATTGCCGTTGATCGTATTGATGATGCGGTAGCACTGGCCAAACGTAATCAAAAACGATTAGCGATAAATAATGTGTGTGTTAAACAAAGCAATTGGTTTAGCGCGTTAAATAATAAAAAATTTGATCTAATTGTAACCAACCCTCCCTATATAGAATATAACGATAAACACTTGCATCAAGGTGATGTGCGCTTTGAGCCTTTGTCTGCATTGGTTGCAGATGATGCTGGATTAGCTGATATTAAACAAATAATTACGCAATCACGTGACTATTTACATTCTAATGGCTATCTTTTAATTGAACACGGATTTGAGCAAAGTGCAGCTGTTCGCCATATATTCAACCAAATGGCGTTTATAAATGTAAGCACAGTGAAAGATCTTGGTAATAACGACCGCGTAACTTTCGGACAATGGCCTTAACTTATTAAAAATAGCCCCGTTGTTTGTTTGCATATGTTTTAAGGAACTCTTTGTGATGGAAGATTTTTTATTTTCAAATGAACAACCACCTGAAGTAGTAAGTGAAGAGCAAGGAACATGGAAAGTTCTAATTGTTGATGATGAACCCGAGGTTCATGCTGTTACGCGTTTAGCGTTGAGTGATTTTAAGTTTCAAGATAGACGCTTGGAGTTTATAAGTGCTTATTCCGGCGCAGAAGCGAAAAAGTTGATTGATGATCATCCTGATGCGGCCATCATCCTACTCGATGTTGTTATGGAAACAGACGATGCGGGTTTGCAAGTAGCAAAATACATTCGTGATACCGTTAAAAATAATTATATTCGCATTATTCTACGAACCGGGCAGCCAGGCCAAGCACCCGAGCGCCAAGTAATCGTAAATTACGATATTAATGACTATAAATCTAAAACTGAACTCACCGCACAAAAATTATTCACCGTTATGATGGCAAGTCTTCGCTCGTATCGCGATATTATTTCGATTGAGCAATCGCGTGAGGGACTAGAAAAAATAATCACTGCTTCGCGCAATATTTTTGCAACCCATTCAATGGATAACTTTATTGAAGGCGTGATGCAGCAGCTCACTTCTTTACTAAACGTTGCTGATGAAGCCATGTATGCCACCACCTTAGTTGCACAAAATCCGTCAGAGGAGATGAATAAAAAACTGATTGTTTGCTCTGGTACCGGTGATTTTGCGAAGCGCGAGGGAGAAGAGCTAGAAACCGTACTACCAGAAGACCAACTGTTAGCGTGCCAAGAGGCCCTTGCTAATAAAGCAATTGTGTATAGAGATGATTATTTGTTTGCTTATTGCAGCAGTAAATTTAACCATAATTCAATGTTATTTGTATCAGGTGTGCCGTCAAAGTTGACGGATACACAACGAAACTTAATTGAAATCTTTTCTCAAAATGTGCAGTTGGCATTTGAAAATGTGCAGTTACACACTGAAGTTGAAGCCACACAACAAGAGCTTGTTTATCGTTTAAGTGAAGCCGTTGAACAGCGCTCGTGCGAAACGGGTAATCATGTAAAACGGGTTGCTTATATTTGTTATGAATTAGCATTAGCCTACGGGTTATCTGAAGAGCAAGCGAATTTAATTCGCTTTGCATCGCCTTTACATGATGTGGGTAAAATAGGTATTCCGGATGCAATTTTAAATAAGCCTGACAAGTTAAACAGCGAAGAGTGGGAAGTTATGAAAACTCATGCTGGAAAAGGCTATGCTATTTTGAAAGATTCACCGCGTAAAATAGTCAGCGCAGGGGCATTAATCGCACAGCAGCACCACGAAAAGTGGGATGGTTCTGGTTACCCTAGTGGATTAAAGGGGGAGCGTATTGATATTTTTGCCAGAATAGTGGCATTGGCTGATGTGTATGATGCACTGCGCCATAAACGTTGTTATAAAGGTGCGTGGACACTTGAAGAAGCGGTTGCGGAGATAAACGCAAATAAAGGAACGCATTTTGATCCTAAACTTGTTGATGTATTTAATGATAAACTTGAAGACCTCGAAGCGGTACTTTTACGCTTTCCTGACAAAACACATAACTAACAGAAGTAACAAGACCTATGGATTATTTAGCATTAAAACACTCACACATGGCCATTGCGCTAGTGAGTATTATTTTATTTTACGTACGTTCTTTTTCTCGTATGGGCAGTGGCAGCCTTGCCAAAAATAAGTTGGTTTTTATTGGTAGCCACAGTATAGACACTTTATTGATTGTTTCAGCCATCGGTTTAATGGCAATGGCTAAAATAAACCCATTAGAGCAGCTTTGGTTATTAGAAAAAATTATTCTAGTTATCGTTTATATTGTTGTGGGTATTATTAGCGCTAAACAAACGACAACCGTTCCAAAAGTTGTATTTTTAGTACTTAACACCGCTGTTATTTCAGCTATTGGTTACTTAGCAACAGCTAAAGCCCCGCTGTTGTTATAATTAACAATGCCTATTTAAGCTTTGCACACCAAAGGTGTAAAGCTTACCTCTTCAATTCATTTCTGATTATTGGTATCTAGCTTTAAAATTAGGTAAACTACGTCCTCGTTTTCTAGAATGTTGTAGTATGAATGACCACCCTCGGGTTTGATGAACACGATGAATCTTATATAGAAGATGCTTACGATGATTTTTTGCCGCCGGCTATATATCGTTGTATCAAAGCGGAAGCTAAATGGGATTCTCAAATAGACTTAACACCAAGTCTTGAAATACTTACTGCGTTTGAGCAGCAAATAGAGGCTATTTGTCAGCAGATGCCGGACGAACACGATCGCCTAGATAAACTACTTGATAGCTTTTATAGTGAGTGGCTATTTAGTGCATCAAGCTTGAAAGTTCCTGAGTATAAGTTAAATAGCATCAGCTATACCTTGTCTATGCGCAGTGGCACACCGACAACCTTAGCTATTTTGTTATGCCACTTTTTACAGCATGCTAAACTCGATGCCAGTGTAAGTATAACTCAAGGCGAAGTGGGCATTCACGTCGCAATGAGTGATGAAGAGGGTTATCTTGTTGACCCTAGCAGTGGCCAACAAAGTTGGTACATCATTCCTGAAAATATTGATGAAGAAAATCCTCAAGAACAAGAGCCTTTAGAGCTTATTTTTGAAGACGAAGTGTATAAATTATTTTTAGCGCAGCAAAAATGGTCTTTCATTAGTGAAAATAAATTTGGTCATGCGTTAACTTGCGTCGATTTATTAATGGAAATATTAGGTGATGATCCCTATGAGCGACGCGACAGAGGTTATTTACTAAATCAGCTTGGCTGCCCTAAAATGGCACGAGATGATTTACAGTTTTTTGTTGATGAATGTCCTGATGATCCTGCTATTGAAATCATTCTACATCAAATTGAAGAACTTGAAGACAATCATAAAACTCACCACTAAGAATAAAAAATAGGAAATGTTATGGCTGATCCCCAAACTGCATTAATTACCAATGATGCCGTTGTACTTGGTTTATTGGCGATTATTTTAGGGTTTATTTTCAAAACCTCAAATAGTCAACGCCCAGGTCTTGTGGCATTTTATAAATATGTACCGGCATTATTGTTGTGTTATTTTTTGCCATCATTGTTAAATACCTTTGGTATTGTTGATGGTTCTCAATCTAACGTGTATTACGTCGCTTCGCGATATTTACTGCCTGCGTGTTTAATTTTGCTTACCATCAGTATTGATTTAAAAGCGATTATTAATTTAGGTCCTAAAGCATTAATTATGTTTTTAACCGGCACCGCAGGTATTGTGATTGGTGGCCCATTAGCTATTTTAATAATGAGTGCTGTTTATCCAGAAGCGGTAGGTGGACATGGCCCTGACGCTGTTTGGCGTGGTATGACAACCATTGCAGGTAGCTGGATTGGTGGCGGTGCAAACCAAGCATCTATGAAAGAAATGTTTGAAGTGGGTGGCGATATTTTCTCAGCCATGGTCACCGTGGATGTGATAGTGGCTAATTTATGGATGGCAGTATTATTATTAATGGCAGCTAATCATAAAGCGATTGACGCTAAAGCCGGTGCAGATACCACCGCGATTGAAGACTTAAAGCAACGTGTTGAAAAATACCATGCAGAGCATGCGCGTATGCCAACGCTAAATGATTACATGATGATTATAGCTATTGCCTTTGGTATTACCGGTTTAGCGCACTTTTGTGCAGATATTTTAGGACCCTTCTTTGCCAATAATTATGCGTGGGCAAAAGAATACAGTTTAAACAGTAAGTTCTTTTGGCTTATTGTTATATCAACGACGATAGGTATTTGCTTATCGTTTACCAAAGTACGCCATATTGAGGCGTTTGGTTCATCGAAAGTGGCGTCAGCCTTTTTGTATATTTTAGTGGCATCGATTGGCCTGCATATGAATGTAATGGCGATTTTTGATTCACCGATGTATTTTGTTATTGGTGCAATTTGGATGTTAACTCACGCAAGTTTAATGCTCATTGTGGCTAAATTAATTAAAGCACCGTTATTTTATATGGCTGTTGGCTCACAGGCCAATGTAGGTGGCGCAGCGTCTGCCCCTGTTGTGGCCGCTGCGTTTCATCCGTCACTGGCACCGGTCGGCGTATTATTAGCGGTACTAGGCTATGGTGTAGGTACATATATGGCATATATTTGTGGATTAATGATGCAAGCAGTTGCACCATAAGGAATTAAAATGAACAACCAAGTTATTAATATCAATGAAATAGAACTGGCAAATAATAAACCTTTTGTTTTATTTGGTGGCATGAATGTGCTTGAATCACGCGACTTAGCGATGCGTATTGCCGAGCATTATGTTGAAGTGACCACTAAATTAAATATTCCTTATGTATTCAAAGCATCATTTGATAAAGCCAATCGCTCGTCCATCAATTCTTATCGTGGTCCAGGCATGGAAGAAGGCTTAAAGATATTTGAAGAGATTAAAAATACCTTTAATATTGCGCTTATCACCGATGTGCATGAACCTCATCAGGCAGCACCGGTTGCAGAGGTTGTTGATGTTATTCAGCTACCGGCGTTTTTGGCTCGTCAAACAGACTTGGTGGTTGCAATGGCTAAAACAGGCGCGATTATTAATGTGAAAAAGCCACAGTTTTTAGCCCCACATGAAATGCGTCATATCATTACTAAATTTAATGAAGCCGGAAATAATAATGTAGCCTTGTGTGAACGTGGTTCAAGCTTTGGTTACAACAACCTAGTGGTTGATATGCTGGGCATGGATGATATGAAAACCATGGCTCCCGTTATCTTTGATGCCACTCATGCGCTGCAGCGTCCTGGCGGTCGAGCTGACTCAGCCGATGGTCGTCGTGCTCAAGCCGCAGAACTTGCCCGTAGCGGTATGGCACTGGGTATTGCAGGCTTATTTATTGAAGCACACCCCAATCCAAATGAAGCAAAATGTGATGGTCCTTGTGCATTAGCACTGAGTAAATTAGAAGGGTACTTATCGCAAATGAAAGCGGTTGATGATCTAATCAAAAGCTTTGCTCCCCTTGATACCAGTGCTAGTGATTTATAAAGAAGTGATTAACTCATTAAAAAGCGACTTAGGTCGCTTTTTTTGTGGCTTGAATATACTCTTTCCCAGCATAGGTATATAATTCACCGCATAAGAAAAACTAATTCTAAGCTTGGTTGCCATGTCAAGACGAGTTCCTCCATTAAACGCGCTGAAAGCTTTTGAAGCTGCAGCACGTCATTTAAGCTTTACTAAAGCCGCAGAAGAGTTGTATGTCACGCAAGCTGCGGTGAGTCATCAAATAAAAACGCTTGAAGAGCATTTAGGCTTAAAGCTGTTTTTACGTAAAAATCGCTCGTTATTATTAACCGAAGAAGGCCAAGGTTATTTTTTAGATATTAAAGAAATTTTTACTCAGCTAATAGATGCAACTGAAAAGCTACTAGCCCGTGGTGCCAAAGGCTCGTTAACCGTAAGTTTAACCCCCAGTTTTGCGATTCAATGGCTTATTCCTCGATTGAGCTTATTTAACGAATTACACCCAGAAATTGATGTGCGAATTAAAGCTCAAGATCAGGATGAAAACTCGTTAACAGACGATGTTGATATCTCAATTTATTATGGTCGCGGTCATTGGAGTGGGGTGCAAGCCTATAAACTGCACACTGAGTATTTAGTGCCGTTATGTAGCCCATTACTGTTAAATGGCCCCAGAGCGCTTAACCAACCCAGTGATTTAGCAAACCATACCTTGCTACATGACACCACCCGTAAAAACTGGAAAACCTGGATGAAAACCGCCGGCGTACGTAATGTACAAGTTAACCAAGGACCTATATTTAGTCATTCATCTATGGTGTTACAAGCTGCGGTACATGGCCAAGGTGTTGCAATTGGTAACAGCGTACTAGCAAAACCAGATATTGATGCAGGACGTTTAGTGATCCCGTTCAATCACAGTTTAGAGAGTAAGAATGCCTATTACTTAGTGATCCGTGAGTCACAAAATGAGTTAGGCAAAATTGTATCGTTTAAAGACTGGATGTTAAGTTTAGTTGAGCAGGAGCAAGAATATTAATGAGCATCGAATGGGTTAGAAGTAGTCAGCAACCGGCAATCGCACAGTTTATATTTGCTCATGGCGCAGGGGCTGGCAGTGATTCTGAGTTTATGCAAATCATGGCTAAACATCTCAGTGAGTACGGTATTGACGTTGGCTTGTTTGATTTTGAATATATGCAAATTGCTAAACAAACTAACAAACGTCGCCCACCAGATCGAGCGCCTAAACTACTTACTTATTTTGAACATATAGTGACTCAAGCTGATGCAAATTTACCGCTATTTATAGGGGGTAAATCAATGGGCGGGCGCATGGCATCGATGCTTGCCTGTTCGACCTCTCATCCTGTTTTAGGTGTGCTTGCGTTTGGTTATCCGTTTCATCCTCCGGGCAAGCCAGAAAAACTGCGTACAGATCATTTTGCAGACATACCGTGTCCTTTTTTAGTATTACAGGGGGAAAGGGATACCTTTGGCACCCGCGAAGAGCTTGCCACAATGGTCATGCCAAAGCAGCCAAAGTATATATGGTTAACGGATGGTGACCACTCACTAAAACCGCGTAAAAAAAGTGGCGTGACTGAGCAGGAAAACCTGAATGCTGCAGCAATACAGGCAGCAAGCTTTATAAAGAATACGCTTGAAAATTTAAAAGAGGATAAACATGATTAAACTATTTTTATTAGCAGGCAGCTTTTTTTGCATGCTTTCAGTGATACTGGGCGCATTTGCTGCTCATGGTCTGAAAGGTCGTTTATCAGAGTACTCCATTGGTATTTTTAAAACCGCCGCTGAGTATCAAATGGTACATGGGCTGGCGTTAATTGCAGTGGCTATTTTAATTAAGTGGGGTATGCACCTCAGCATGGCGGGTGGCTTTTTTATTGCCGGTACATTGTTATTTAGTGGCAGCTTATACTTATTGGCCTTAACAGGGTTGAAGTGGCTGGGCCCAATTACCCCCTTGGGTGGGCTGTGCTTTATTATTGGTTGGATAGTTATTTTAGTGCAAGTTGCACGATTTAAGTTTTAAAGAGTTTAAGGGTTAATATGTCTAGTGTTGTGATTTACTGTCGTAGTGGTTTTGAAAACGATGCCGCTGCTGAAATAACGTTTCACGCTGCCGAACAAGGATTTGCTGGGTATGTAAAAGCAAAACCAAATACCGGTTATGTTATTTATGAATGTTTTGAAGCGCAGCACAGCGACGAAATAATCAAAAAAGTTGATTTTAAAAATATGGTATTTGCACGCCAATGGTTTGCCGGTAACCTAATTGAAAATATGCCCGTAGAAGATAGAGTAGGCGCTATTGTAGATGCTGCAAAAGATTTTACTTTGTGTTCTGAGCTGCGTGTCGAAACACCCGATACCAACGAGGGCAAAGAGTTACTGACTTTTTGTAAAAAGATATCAACTCCGCTTAAAAAAGCCCTTGAGAAACAAAACACCGTATTGCGTGAACCAAAAGCAAATCGCCCAGTAATGCATGTGCTGTTTTTAGCTAATAATACTGCGTATGTGGGTTACTCATATAGTTATAACAATTCTCCTTTTTTTATGGGGATCTTACGTTTACGTATGCCAAGCGATGGCCCAAGTCGTTCAACGCTTAAGTTAGATGAAGCGTTTAACGTGTTTATTCCTGAGCAAGAGCGTGAGTCGCGGGTACAAGCTGGGATGCGCAGCGTTGATTTAGGTGCATGCCCAGGTGGCTGGACTTATCAGTTAGTTCGCCGTGGTATGTTTGTTAGCGCGATAGATAACGGCCCAATGAATGAAAGTTTAATGGAAACGGGTCAAGTAAAGCATTTTAGAGAAGATGGTTTTAAATACCGTCCAGAAAAAAGAAACATCACTTGGTTGGTTTGCGATATGGTAGAAAAGCCGACTAAAGTGACTAACTTGATGATTGACTGGGCTGTAAACGCCTATGCAAAAGAGCTTATTTTTAATCTAAAATTACCGATGAAAAAACGCTTTGATAGTGTGTATGAATGTTTAAAAATGATCAGAGAAGAAATGGCGAAGTACGGCATAAGCTATGAACTTCAAGCAAAGCATTTATACCATGATCGTGAAGAAATAACGGTGCACTTAAATGTAACTAAAGTGCCACAGAGCTTATATAGTTAATATATTAGCGAGCATAAAAAAATGGGCCAGGTGGCCCATTTTTTATTTTAACTACGGTATTGTGGTCGGTAATTTTCAACCCATAATCGTGTGGCACCACATACCGCCACAGGCATAACAATTAAATTTATAAATGGGATAGCGGTTAGCAGCATCACGGCAAAGCCAAACCCATAAGATAACCCTTGTTTGCTTTTTAAGTCATTTTTCATTTGTGTAAAGCTAATTTTGTGATTATCAAAAGCATAATCTTTATATTGCACCGCATACATCCAGCAGGTAAAAAGCACCCATAGCACTTGGCCTATCACAGGTAGTACCCACAATAAAATAAAAAAGCCGATAGCGCGTGGGAGGTAGTAGCAAAGCTTAGTCCATTCCCGGCCCAGCATTCGCGGAACATCTTTAACTAAATCAGCTAATCCGTCGTCGTTAATTTTTTGACCAGTTAAATAAAGCTCTACCTTTTCACTTAGTAAGCCATTGAAAGGTGCGGCGATAAAGTTAGTAATAACGGTAAATAACATACTGTAAGTAAACAGCACCACCAGCACAGCAATTGGCCACATTAACCATTCGAGCCAACTTAGCCATTCTGGGAGCATGGCCGTTACGGCATTAAAGCCATCACTAAGCCAGCCAAATAAAAAGAATAAGGAGCTACCAAATAATAAAATATTAATAAGTAGGGGTATAAGTACAAAGCGTTTTAGCCCTTTTTGACTAATTAACTTAAACCCTGAAAAAAAATATTCCATACCTTGTGTTATTTGCACACTAACCTCATCGATTATTTATGTTTTAGCTATTATAAATAGCTTGATGATTTTAAACAGTACTTTTAAGTAACAAAGTATTTAATAAAGGGTGTTTACAGATGGTATGTAAATAAATGATTTGTTTGATAAGTACATTTCAAATCGCCACCTTGTATTGAATGGCAAACGCGCGTGAAATAGACGAAAATAGCATAGATGCTGATTTCAATATTATGTATAGTCAAAAGACTATTATAAATTATTATAAACAGGCCCTAAAATTGAGCGACGCATTTAGCGTTAGTGATTGTTGAGGAATATAATTTGATTGAAATAATGAGAGTCAGAAAGCTGCTTTCTCAGCAACAAAGTATATTATCGAAAATAGCACTCGGTGCGCCACTTGACGAGGTACTGGAAAATATTTGTTTATCTATTGAGGAGCTTATTGAAGACTCCTCTGCAAAGTGCTCTATATTAACGCTCAAAGGAGAACAGCTATTTCATAGTGCGGCGCCTAATATTGCACAGGGTTACTGCCAAGCAATTAATGGCGTGAAAATAGGGCCAACTGTCGGTTCATGCGGTACTGCAGCCTATGAAAAAAAACGCATTATTGCCGCAGATATTACAACATCGCCATTATGGGATGATTATAGAGCAATGGCGTTAAGTTATGGTTTAAGGTCATGTTGGTCTACCCCTATTATTTCAACAAAATCAGACATATTAGGCACTTTTGCAATTTATCATGACAGTGCCAAGTCACCGACACCACAAGATTTAGAGTTAATAGACTTTTTTGTTGATTTCACCAGTATTGCTTTAGAAAAGCACACAGAGTCACTAAGATTAAACGCGTTGCTTTTTGAATTGCAGCAAAGTAATGAAAAGTTTAAAGCCTTCGCAAAAGTACTTCCCGATCTAACTCTTATTTTGAGTGAAGAAGGAGAGTATACCAACGTTTACGGCACTACTAATGAAAGTTTATATTTAAGCCAAGAGCATGTGATTAATCGTAATGTCAGAGATATTATGCCTCCTGAAGATGCAAATCCTATTATGGAGGTAATTGCCAAAACGCTGCAAACTAATGAAGTTCAAGTGTTTGAATATCAGCTCAATATAAAAGGTAAGCAACTTACATTTGAAGGGCGAACAGCTCCCCTTGAAAGTTACCAGCCTAATAACCCGTCACTGAGACATGTGGTGTGGATGGCCAGAGATATCTCTAATCGCAAAGCTGCCGAAGAAGAAGTACAACGGTTAGCATTTTTTGATCCGCTTACAAACCTTCCTAATCGCAGAATGCTCAATGATAGGCTCAGTATGTATGTTGAACAAATTAAGCAGTCTGATCACACGGGCGCACTCTTATTTTTAGATTTAGATAATTTTAAACGCATAAATGACTCACTAGGGCATAATGCAGGCGATGAAATACTGGTTGAGTTATCACAACGATTAACAGCTATTTTGAACCCGGCAGATACCCTCGCACGAGTCGGTGGTGATGAATTTATTATTCTTATCGAGCATGTCGGTGATAGCCACATGCAAGCTAATAGTGAATCTGAGTTGATTGCTAAAAAAGTACAAAGTGTCTTTTATGAAAAATTTGAAGTGGGCGATTTAGCGTTTCAGGTCAGTTGTAGTATTGGTATTTGTTTGATTAACACGAGCAATGCCATAACCGCTAATATTTTAAAATTTGCAGATACCGCTATGTATCTCTCTAAAATGAAGGGTGGTAATAGTAGTAGCTTTTACGACCCCGCACTGCAAACCTTACTGGAAAATCAAACTGAGCTTGAAACTGACATTGTCAGGGCTATCGCGTGCGATGAGTTTTGTGCTTATTTTCAGCCACAATTAGCAATTGATGGAACCCTTGTGGGTGCTGAGGCATTAATAAGATGGAATCATCCAACTAAAGGGCTTATCCCCCCTAATGCATTTATTCCAATTGCCGAGCAATTTGGCTTAATTCAAAAGTTACAAAATATTGTATTAAGAGATATTTGTATTTTACTTGAAACACTTCGAGATAATAACTTACTCGATGACAGTTTTAGCGTATCAATTAACATTAGCCAGTGTCAGTTTAATTCTTCCACTTTAAAAGGTGAGCTATTTAAAGCAATTGAAGCGTTTGACGTCTCGCCAACTCGAATTAAATTAGAGATCACTGAATCAATGTTAGCGGGTGACTTGATGGGGACCGTAAAGCAAATGGAAGAATTAAAATCGCATGGATTTGTGTTTTCAATTGATGACTTTGGTACGGGCTACTCGTGTTTAAAACATTTAAGCGTGTTTCCTATTGATGAGTTAAAAATTGATAAAAGCTTTATTGATAAAGTGCTCAATAGCGCATCGGGTAAAAGTATTGTGCAATCTATTATTGGCTTAGGTCATAGCTTAAATATTAACATTGTGGCCGAAGGGGTCGAAAGTGCTGAGCAACTAGCCATATTAAAGTCGATGGGCGTGAATGCAGTGCAAGGTTATTTATTTGCAAAACCATTAACGCACAGCAACTATTTAACATGGCATAAACAGCATCAATAACTCTGTATTTATCACTAACTGAGGCGACAGGTTTAGTTGCCCTAATCGATAAGCCGCGTTGTTTACGTACCCACTGCGCAGTAACGTTTAATAACGTACCGCGCTTTTGCTAAAGCAAAAATGTATATTTTTTGTTTGTTTGATACCGTGATGTAATTTATTTTTTATTATTGTGTAACTACTGCACAAATCATTCCTGAGGCATTGGTTTAGCGTTTTTAACGCGTTAAACTAGTCAGGAATTGGCAATAAGTCTACTTGTTGTGACATTACCTAAACGTGAACATAACAAGTACTTAAAACTCGCTTTTGAGTTGCTTTGTCGTTTGTTGAAACTAGGGTTTAGTGTGATGTCATGGTATGTCGCTATGTCGGTAACTGTAAAAAACCATTAGGAGCGATAAATGAATACCACTAAAGCAACTTTAAAGTCGGGTGAAATACATTCTTCCCGAGTTAAGTTTCTGGATGGGGTTGATATACCCGTATTTTTAATCAGTGGCGGTATATTAGTTTTATTTGCCGCGCTGGCCCTTTACGACATTAAACTGATGTCGGATTGGATAAACTCTGCCTTTGCCTTCTCAACCAAAATATTTGGCGCCTTTTGGCAAGTTCTGCTGTTATTAACCTTTGTGATAGGTATATTTTTGGCCGTAGGCCGCACCGGTTCAGTGGTGCTCGGCGGTTTAAAAACCCCTGAAATATCTACCTTCAAATGGATCAGTATAATTATGTGCACTTTGCTTGCTGGTGGCGGCGTATTTTGGGCCGCAGCAGAGCCAATGGCACATTTTATTTCTCCGCCACCGCTATTTGGTGGTGAAACTGGCACAAGGGATGCCGCCTATAACGCCCTTGCACAAAGCTTTATGCACTGGGGGTTTTTAGCTTGGGCTATTTTAGGTAGTTTGACCGGCATTGTTTATATGCATCTTCATTACGAAAAAGGCTTACCGCTTAAACCTCGTACTTTGCTTTACCCCGTATTTGGCGATCGCGCAATGAAAGGGGCGCTTGGTACTATTGTTGATGCATGTTGTGTACTCGCTGTGGTTGCTGGCACTGTGGGTCCTATTGGTTTTTTAGGCTTACAAGTGAGTTTTGGCCTAGATAAATTGTTTGCCATTCCTGACACCTACACCACACAAGTAATTATTTTATTTAGTTTAATTGGCATTTACACACTTTCAGCGGTAAGTGGGGTTACCAAAGGTATACAGCTACTAAGCCGTTTTAATGTTGTACTGGCAGTGTTGCTGATGTTGTTTATATTACTAATGGGGCCCACTGCGTTTATTATTGATAGCTACATTCATTCCTTTGGTTTGTATTTAGATAACTTTATTCCTATGGCTACATTTCGTGCCGATAAACCATGGTTAGACTGGTGGACTGTGTTCTTTTGGGGTTGGTTTTTAGGTTATGGCCCTTTAATGGCGATGTTTGTTGCACGTATATCCCGTGGACGTACTATTCGTGAAATGATTTTACTCATCTCTGTGGTTGCGCCAGTGATCACCTGCTTTTGGTTTACTATTGTGGGTGGCTCAGGCATCTTTTTTGAGTTAAATAATCCCGGCGTTATATCAGAGCCTTTTGCTGGGCTTAATTTACCAGCGGCATTGTTAGCCATTACTGAGCAGTTACCCATGGGGTTTATTGTGTCTGTATTATTTTTAGTACTGACCACTATTTTTGTGGCAACAACCGGTGACTCAATGACGTACTCGGTATCTATGGTGATGACAGGTACCGATCATCCGCAAACATCAATTCGAGTGTTTTGGGGGATTATGATGGGGGTGATGGCGGCGTTGCTTATTTCTATAGGCGAGGGCGGAATTTCAGCCTTGCAGTCGTTTATTGTGGTCACTGCGGTGCCAGTTTCGTTTGTGTTACTACCGTCACTGTGGACGGCACCACAAATAGTTAAGAAAATGGCAGACGAACAAGGACTTTAATAATTGATAAAGAGCGCTAATAAGCGCTCTTTTTCTGGGTACATCATATTCTCACCTTGTTATTGAGCTATTTATTATCCTAGCAATAAACTAACCCACTAAAAATAACTTAGCCTAAGTAGGTTGTTCATTCCTATCGATACGGTATAGTTTAAATATATTTAAGCATAACCTTGAGATAAACCATGCAGTTAGTCGACTTAGACCCTTGTGATCAGGATGTGATCAACGTATTTGCAGATATAGATCGACTTATTAGCTCATTATATCCTGTAGCAACTTCACAAGCGCTTACAGTTAATGAGCTTGGTTTACCGGGCGTTTACGCTGTAGGTTTAAAAAATCAAGACGGAATAATTGCCTGTGGCGCAATAGTAAAGCAATTTGATGGTAGCTGGTATGGCGAAATTAGACGGCTTTACGTAAAACCTAGCTATCGCGGAAAAGGCTTATCGCGGCGTATTATGCAAATTTTATTGCACTATGCAGGCGAAGAAGAAATCCCAATCATAAAACTAGAAACAGGACCAAAGCAAATACAATCAATCCATCTTTATGAGAATTTAGGGTTTGTGCAATGTGCCCCTTTTGGTGAATACACAGAAAACCCAAACAGCTTATTTATGGAGCTTGCGCTCAGCTAATATTGCTTTGTTTGAAGCTTTTATTTATTAATTTCAATCCTAACTCGTTACGAGTAGAAATACTTGTTGGACATGAATCACTATTTTTCTTTTAATGCGCGGCAACTAGCCGGTTTGGCATTCATAAATAAAAGAGAAAGATAAATGAAAGAGACAACATCACTTGAACAAGCTCGTACGAGCTACAACGTTCGTCATTGGAGCCAAGGTTTTTTTGGTATTAATGATCAAGGTGATGTGTATGTTGCGCCCAAGGCTGATGCCCCACAGCAAACCATTGCATTAACAGACATTGCTAAGCAGCTTGAAGACAAAGGTTTAAGCTTGCCAGCACTTGTTCGTTTTCCACAAATTTTACATCATCGCGTGCATAGCTTATGTGGTGCATTTAATACTGCTATAGAAAGCTATGGTTACCCAAAAGACTATTTATTAGTTTATCCAATTAAAGTAAATCAACAACGTGAAGTTGTTGAAGAAATTGTTGCCAGCCAAGCGCAAGTAGAAAAAAAACAGCTAGGTTTAGAGGCCGGTAGCAAGCCAGAGTTATTAACTGTATTAGCACTGGCAGAAAAAACCAGTGCGGTGATTGTATGTAATGGCTACAAAGATAAAGAATATGTGCGCTTAGCGCTGATTGGCGAAAAGCTGGGCCATAAAGTGTATATCGTACTTGAGAAATTGTCTGAGCTGGATATGGTGCTTAGCCAAGCCAAAGAACTTAACGTAAAACCGCGTATTGGTATTCGTGTGCGTTTAGCCTCGCAAGGCAAAGGTAAATGGCAAGCAAGTGGCGGTGAAAAATCTAAGTTTGGGTTGTCTGCTTCACAAGTGCTGTATGTAGTAAACCGCTTAAAAGAAACAAATCAGCTTGATTTAGTACAGCTTGTGCATTTTCACTTAGGGTCGCAAATGGCCAATATTCGTGATGTACGCTTAGGTGTAAGTGAAGCTGCTCGTTTTTATTGTGAACTACGCAAGTTGGGTGCACACATAGAGTGCCTTGATGTAGGGGGCGGTTTAGCGGTTGATTACGACGGCACACGCAGTCAATCACACAACTCAATGAACTACAGTTTAGCTGAATACGCAAATAATATTGTCTACACCATCGGTGATATTTGTAAGCAGTATGAGCAGCCTTTTCCTACCATTATTTCAGAGTCGGGAAGAGCATTAACAGCGCATCACGCGGTACTAATTTCCAATGTAATTGGCACCGAAACGTATACACCGGAAGAAATAGAAGCGCCAGCTGATGATGCGCCGCAGTTACTTAAAAATATGTGGATTTCATGGCAACAATTACATGTGCTTACTGATGACCGTGCATTAATTGAGATTTTTCACGACAGCCAAGGTGATTTAGCTGAAGCGCATAGTCAGTTTGCGATGGGATTATTAGATTTAACTCAGCGTGCATGGGCAGAGCAAATAAACTTACGCGTGTGTTATGAACTTAATAAATTAATGGATAACAAAAACCGTTTTCATCGACCGATTATAGATGATCTGAATGCGCGTTTAGCGGACAAGTTTTTTGTCAATTTCTCATTGTTTCAGTCATTGCCTGACGCGTGGGGTATTGACCAAGTGTTTCCGGTATTGCCATTAAGTGGTTTAACGCAAGCTCCACAAAAACGGGCTGTGTTACTAGATATCACCTGTGATTCAGATGGCGCATTAGAGCATTATGTAGATGGTCAAGGCATTGAAAGTACGTTGCCAGTACCTGAGTTTACAGCAGATAAACCTTATTTAATGGGATTTTTCTTAGTAGGTGCCTATCAAGAAATTTTAGGCGATATGCATAACTTATTTGGTGATACGCACAGTGCTATTGTCAATATGGATGAGCAAGGTGTTGCTAGTATTACAGAAATTAATCATGGTGATACTGTGGCTGATATGATGCGTTATGTACATTTAGATGTTGAAGGTTTTCAGCAGTCATATGCGCAGTTAGTGACTGCAAAAATTGCACCAGATGAACAGCAAAGCGTCCTCGACGAATTGCAAAGCGGCCTTGACGGCTACACTTACTTAGAAGAGTTATAAGCAATGTCTAGCTTGTTTGGTTGTGTTGACCACTCATTGTACTCAAACGGGATGACGTTTTTACGTCGTCCTATGGTACAAAACATTAATGCGATTGAGGCCGATGTAGTGGTACTGGGTTTACCGTTTGATTTGGCTACTTCAGGGCGCCCTGGTGCCCGCTTGGGGCCTGATGCTATTCGCAGAGCGTCGGTACATTTAGCATGGGAAGATACTAAATATCCGTGGACATTTCCGTTGTTTGAGCGCTTGACCGTGGCGGATGCTGGCGATTTTACCTATCCGGTAGGTGACCCGGAATATTTTACCGCGCAACTAGAAATGGCGGCAGAGCAAATACTTCGCCAAGGTAAAACATTATTAGGCTTGGGCGGCGATCATTTTGTAACCTTACCGCTATTGCGCGCACATGCAAAAATTCATGGCAAAATGGCGTTAGTTCATTTCGATGCACATACCGATACTTACAGTAACGGTTCGCGTTTTGATCACGGTACCATGTTTTATCATGCGCCAATGGAAGGGTTGATTGATGTTAATCACAGTATTCAGCTAGGCATTCGTACCGACTTTGATCAAAGCAAGCATGAGTTTGCAGTGATTGATGCTATGCAAGCCAATGATCTGCATGCAAATGATATTGCAGCTCAGATTATTGAGCGAGTGGGTGATTTACCGGTTTACTTAACCTTTGATATAGATTGTTTAGATCCCGCTTTTGCACCAGGTACGGGCACACCAGTGTGTGGTGGTTTAACTTCTGATAAGGTACTTAAAATCTTACGCGCACTCAAAGGCATTAATATGGTGGGGATGGATGTGGTTGAAGTATCCCCGTCTTATGACCAAAGTGAGCTTACTGCCATTGCTGCAGCAACAATTGCCAGTGAATTGCTACATTTGTGGGCGCTTAAGCATAAATATTAATTTGTGTTAATCTAGTTTAAAAAGCGCCAATTTGGCGCTTTTTTTGTATAAAAATAAAAGTACGATTAAAACTGCATATCGTGTTTTTTAGCATAAATAAAAAATACCGGAATTTCGATTATGACGTAAGTTAAAAAAGTAAACCAAAACCAATTAACTTCAAATATTAACCAGCTAAATTGCACGCCCGAGTTGTAATAAAGGCTAGATGCAATTAATAGCGTAATGCCTGTTGCAAATAAATCTTGCACCGATACTTTTTTAAAGCTGCTGCCTGCAAAGCGCGGATAAATAAATCCGTAGCCAAGCGTTATCATAATGATAACTAATAACAATAAATTCAGTTCAGGGGTCATAGTGGTTTATATTGCCTCGCATATTCTATTCGCTCTTGAGAGCTTGGGTGCGTTGATAAATACTTTAACCAAGTATCATCATAGCTCCCTTCTTGTGCTTTTAAATTATTTTCCAGTGCTTCAATTGCATCAGCAAAGTCGAGGTTAGAATAGCCTAATTTTAAAAGGTTTGTAATAGCATATTCATCGGCTTCTTGTTCCATATCTCGCGAAAACGCTTGTTGTAAAAAAGATGAACCAGAGCCAAGCACGACTTCTAATATACCATCTAAGTCACCAAAAATAACTGCAAATACAACGGTGCTCACTGCAGCTTGTGCTGCAAGGCGAATGCTGTGATGGTGCTGAACATGACCAATTTCATGAAGTAAAACAGCACGCAGGGCATCAGAATCATTTTTTAATAGCTCAACAAGTTCGTCAGTTACAACAACCCGACCATTTGGAAGAGCAAACGCATTAGCTGCTGAATTTCTGTTTGCTTTTAGCAGCAAGTTGAGATGGCTCTAAGGCAAAGCGTACATTACGATGGCGAGTCATTCGCATATTAAAACGCAGACCTTGGTTGATGATCCACGGCAATAAAAATAAAAAGCCAATAGCAAATAAAAGGCCTATCGTCGGTGCGAGGCTGCTAAGCAGGGTGTAAATTAAAAATACAATGACCGCTAAAATGCGCCTTTTAGAATTTGTATAGGCGTAGCTAGATAGTCAAAGCTAAGGCCGTCGATACGCGTATGACCGTAAAAATAACGGTAGGTGCGTACTTTTGCTCATGCAGAATAAATTCCTAAAGTAATAATACTTAGCAGTATATTGACACTCCATATGCCAAAAAATTCGCCGCTTTTGCCGCTAAAATTTACTATACCACTAAAAATGGGAGAGGCAGTGGGTGGTGTAGGGGGATTTGTTTCATTTGAAGTTGGGTGTATTGATTCCATTAAAAAAAGTCCTTGTAATTTTTGTAAACTTACCCTTTTTAGAGAATAAAAACAATCTTTATGATTAGCTAGCTTATTGTAAGTAGGCTAATTTTATTGCTTTTAATGTTTATAGGGCTGCACTTTAAGTCACCTCTGGTATACTGTGCAGATAATTTAACGGGGCTGTCATGATTTCAAAAAACCAACTTAAACTTATTCGCCAGCTTGGCCAAAAAAAGTATCGCAAGCAATTTAATCAATACCTCGTACAAGGCGAAAAAAATGTACTGGAGTTATTAAATAGCCCATTAAAAGTAACCGATGTATTTGCAACGCAAAGTTTTATTGATAATAACCAAAGCGCATACCCTCAAACGCATTTTATTACAGCTGATGAAGAGCAGTTAACAAAGGTAAGTACTTTGGTCAGTAATAATGCGGCTATTGCCATTGTTGATATGCCAAGCACCACATTACCCGATGAAAACAGTTTAATATTAGCCTTAGATGGGGTATCTGATCCGGGTAATTTAGGTACCATCATTCGCGTGGCTGATTGGTACGGTATAAAACACATTGTTGCCAGCACCGACAGTGCCGATCCGTATAATCCAAAAACAATTAGCGCCACTATGGGGTCATTTGTTCGTGTATCGGTAAGCCAAGTTGATTTACCTAGCTATTTAACATCTTTGGATGTGCCTATTTATGGTGCATTTTTAGAGGGCGAGAATGTTCATCATTGCCAGTTTGCTGGAGAAGGGGTGTTATTAATGGGCAGCGAGTCACATGGCATACGCCAGCAGTGTGCCGCGCTTGTGAGTAATAAAATTACTATTCCCGCCTTTGGCGGTGCTGAATCGCTTAACGTGGCAATGGCAACGGGTATTATTTTAGATAACTTTAAACGCCAAGCTTAACCTTTTGCCTAAAAATAGGTTAAATTGTAACAACTTGGGTCTGTTAACCTTTGTGGATTATAATTTGTTCAAACTAGGGGCGGTTTAATCGCGGCGCGAGGTTTGTAACCTAGTGGGCTAAGTCAAAACCGAGTAACAAAGAGTAAATCGCCCCTAGGAAGAACCCTTCGGGCAGCGCCTGTTTGGTATTGATGCTGCGTTATCGCCTATTTATGGGGAATAACCACACCACATAGGCGCTGCCTTGCCTAAATACCAAACAGACTGCTGCAAATTTAATCTTAAAAGGTCAACAGACCCTAATAATAAAAATTGGTAAAACAACCAGATGCGCTTAAGCACTATAAAATTAGCGGGCTTTAAATCGTTTGTAGAGCCCACTAAAATTCCATTTCCAGATCAAATGACGTGTGTTGTCGGCCCTAATGGCTGTGGCAAATCAAACGTGATTGATGCGGTGCGATGGGTGCTTGGTGAAAGCTCAGCTAAAAATTTACGTGGCGATGCCATGACGGATGTCATTTTTAATGGCTCCACTAACCGCAAGCCCATTTCGCAAGCCTCTGTTGAACTCATATTTGATAATACCCAAGGTAAATTACCCAATACCTTTGCTGATCGAAGCCAAGTGGCTATCAAGCGTTTGGTGACTCGCGATGGCCAATCGCTGTACTTTTTAAATGGTAGCAAATGCCGCAAACGTGATATTACCGATATATTTTTAGGCACCGGGCTTGGGCCGCGTAGTTACGCCATTATAGAACAAGGGATGATCTCGCGTTTAATTGAGAGCAAACCGCAAGAGCTACGTATTTTTTTAGAAGAAGCCGCAGGGGTCTCTAAATACAAAGAGCGCCGCCGAGAAACACAAACACGCATAAAAAGCACCCGAGAAAACCTAGAGCGACTCCTCGATGTTCGCCAAGAGCTACAAAACCAGCTTGACAAACTGGCGGTACAATCGGTTGATGCTAAGAAATATCGCGAATTTAAAACCCAAGAACGCACTTTAAAGGGGCAAATAGCGGTATTAAAATGGCAAAAGCTGCATCAGCAACAAGTTGATAAAAGCGCACAAATAAAAAAACTGGATGAACAAATCAGCTTTTTTAAAACGGCGCATTCAGGCCATGATGATGTTCTGGCAAGTCTTGAAGCTCAAGTACAAGTTCAGCAAGATAAACTTAATGATGCACAGCAACAACAGCACCATACGCATACCGAATTGACTCGCAGTGAACAGCAGCAAATTAGCATTAAACAACAAACGCTGTCACTGAAACAAAATTTAGCCAAGTTAGAGCAACAAAAAAATCAAAGTGAAGAAGTCAAAACGCAGCAACAAAGTCTCTGCCAAGAGTTAGATGACAGCTTACAACAGGCTGTAGAGCATAACTTAATGTGTAGCGAGCAGGTTATAGAGCTTACCGAAGAGGTTAATCGGCTGCTGGAGATTAAAAATGCCGACACATCACACTGGCAATCGCTAAAAGAAGATTATCAACAATTGCATAATCAGCAGTTAGCGCATACCAACGCAGTAAAACACACAGAACAAAAAATCAGTTATGTTAAGCAACAACTAACGCAGCTTGATGTGCAAATAGATGAGTTAAAACACAGTGAGATAGAGCAGCAATTAATTCAGCAACAGCAGCACAGACAGGCCCTGACTGAGCAGCTAGCGAAAGCGCAAACTGCTCATAGTAGAGGTCAAAGTGCTCAGGCAATACAGCAGCAACAGCTTGATGATGCACAGCAAGATTGGCAGCATTTATTTCAGCAAGTAAATGAATTAAAAGCCGGTATAGCGGGGCTACAAACTACTCTTGGGCTTGAAAAAAGCAGCGATGAAAGTTTAACCTTATTTAAGCAGTTAACTGTTCAGTCGGGTTATGAGTTTTTAGTCGAGCAGGCGCTGTCATCACTTGAGCATATTCATATATCACAAGGTAAAGCAGAAAATAGCACGTGGGAAATTGCATCGCAGTCTGCAGCTAAGCACAGTATTGCCGCGTTTATTACCTCAGGCGTGTATCCTGAGTTATTAAATCATATTGCTTATGATGAAGCCGGCGATATAAGCGCACTTAACGACAATAGTTATATTGCGGTTATAGATAAGCAAGGGGCATTACACGGTCGAAACTGGCATGTAAGTGGCGATAAAAATACAGAAAATTCCTTATTATTAATGCACAAAAAACTCAAGCAGCAAGAAACCTTACTTGAGCAACAACAACAGGCATTGACGGACGCACACTCCACACTTGAAGAACATAAAACGCAGGCTGCATTAATAACCGAGCAGCAAAATGAGCGCAAAGACACTATTCACCAATTAGCACAACAACTTGCTGTAGCAACAACGCGTGGTGATATGCTTAAAGCGCAAGCTGATCAGCATCTGCAGCAGCTAACAAAATTACAACAACAGCGTCAGCCTCTGCTAGAGCAACAACAGCAGTTAAGCGAATTATTGAGCGAAGAGCTTGATAAAAATGAACAGCTTACACAGCAATTACAGGCCTTAGCTGAAGAGCTTAACCAAGCCGATAGCACACGCACAAATAGTGATGAGCGTTACAAACAAGCTTTGAGTAATGCTGAACAATATAAAACACTAGCGCATCAGGCAAACCTTAATGAGCAAAAAGCACGAAGTGAATGGCAGCTCAGTCAAACTAAACTTAGCCATGCTGTACAGGCGTTTACTAGTGCCGAAGAGGGTGCGCAAGAGCTAATAGAGCAGATTGAAGCGTTACTTATTCCTGAGCAAGAGCTTGCACTAAGTATTGAGCAATTATTAGTACAGCACCAACAAGGCGAACAAACGCTTGCGGATTTACAACAACAGCTAGCTCAAGCAAAACAAGAATTACAAAACAAACAAGCGAGTTTAAAAACGTCACAAGCTGAGCTGGTGGCACTGCAAGAGCAGCATCAAAAGCTGAGTATTGAAGAACAAAGCTTATTAATTAAAGCGCAAGCGGTACTAGAGCCACTTAGTGAGCTTAATCAAAATTTAAAACAGGTATTAGCAGAGCTTCCTGCAGAGTTGTCATTAAATGCGGCGCAAAATCAACTTGCTGGAGTAAGTAATCAGCTAGAGCAATTAGGAGCCGTTAACCTTGCAGCCATTGATGAATTTGAACAAGCGAAGCAAAGAAGTGATTATTTAAATAATCAGCTGGACGATTTAACCCAAGCATTAACAGCTTTAGAAGGCGCTATTCATAAAATAGATCGTGAAACAAAAACGCGCTTTAAGTCTACGTTTGATCAGGTTAACCACGATTTTGGCCAGCTTTTCCCTAAGGTGTTTGGCGGCGGCAGTGCTTACTTAGAATTAACCAGTGACGATTTACTCGAAAGTGGTGTTAGTATAATGGCAAGGCCACCAGGTAAAAAAAATTCGACAATTCATTTGTTAAGTGGTGGAGAAAAAGCGCTGAGCGCATTATCATTGGTGTTTTCTATATTCAGGCTCAATCCAGCTCCATTCTGTATGCTGGACGAGGTAGATGCCCCATTAGATGATGCCAATGTGGTTCGTTTTTGCCGATTGGTTGAAGAAATGTCACAATCTGTGCAGTTTATTTATATAAGCCATAATAAAATTGCAATGGAAATGGCGGGTAGATTAACGGGTGTAACCATGGCAGAGCCCGGCGTGTCGCGCATGGTTGCTGTAGATATTGAACAAGCGGTGCAACTTGCACATGCATAATTTTATAGTCATTTGCTAGTTGTTTTGGGTAAAATGATGGCAGTTAGGCATATTAATAATAAAAGGTGAGGGGATGGCCGAAGAATTAAGATGGGTTTTAATTGTGATCAGTGTGTTTGTCATTGGTGGCTTATTAATACACGGTTTGTGGTCAGTAAGAAAAAAAGAGAATGCTGAACTCCCTGCAAGCGAGCGAGTTGAACCTGTTCAAGAACAGCAGCCTTCATCTGTGCATACTGAGCCACAAGAGCCAACGTTAGCGCAACGAGAAGAGCCACAAATGAGTGAGTTAAACTTCAGCGCTGATGAGCCACAAATAGATGTTAGCCCTGCTGATACAGCTATTGAAGATGACCTTGAAGTGGTAACAGAAGAGGCTGTAGATACACAACAAGACGCCCCTAAAGATGTTGCAGACTTTGTTATTGTGCATATTCAAATGCCAGAAGGATTGACCATGCAAGGCAGTAAATTACTGCCAGCAGTTAACACGCTAGGTTTTAAGTATTCAGAAGAAGGCTTTTTTAATCGCCACCTAGACCCTGCAGGCCAAGGGCCGGTGTTATTTAGACTGGTAAATATGTATAACCCTGGTACATTCGATATTGATAATATGGAACAGTTTAGTACCGCAGGCGTGAGCTTATTTATGACGCTACCATGTGATGGCGATGGCCTTGCTGCGTTTAATATGCTGCACAGCGCCGCTAAAAAAATAGCGGATGAATTTGGTGCCGATATTTTAGATGCAGAGCGAAACGAAATGACGGTAGAGCGTATTCGTCAATATGTTGAGCAGGTTCGCGCATTTTCTGCGTAATATACGCATAAGTTAAATTTTGTAAGCCACTGGGCGTTCACTCGTCAAAGTGGCTTTTTTTATGTTTTTGAGGTCTACATGGTAAGCAGCATTAGTGAGCAAATTAATCATCTTCGTACCACGCTTGAGCAACACAATTATAGTTATTATGTGCTTGATACACCCAGCATACCCGATGCCGAATATGATCGCTTGTTACGTACATTGAGCGAATTAGAAACCCAGCACCCTGAGTTTTTAACCGCCGATTCACCTACTCAAAAAGTAGGTGGGGCGGCGCTTGCCAAGTTTGAGCAAGTAGCACATCAAGTGCCTATGTTGTCGCTTGATAACGCTTTTGGTGAAGACGAATTTAATGGTTTTAATCGTCGTATTAAAGAGCGTTTAATGAGCACTGAAGAGCTTACATTTTGCTGTGAGCCTAAACTGGATGGCTTAGCGGTATCGATTATTTATCGCGATGGGGTATTAGTACAAGCTGCTACTCGTGGCGATGGTTTTACTGGCGAAAATATTACCCAAAATGTAAAAACAATTCGCAATGTGCCATTAAAGCTTCGCGGTGATGATTACCCGCGTGAGCTTGAAGTGCGCGGTGAAGTGTTTATGGATAGCGCGGGCTTTGAAAAATTAAATGCAGAGGCAGAAAAACGTGGTGATAAAGTTTTTGTAAACCCTCGTAATGCGGCAGCGGGAAGTTTACGCCAGCTCGATTCAAAAATTACCGCAAAACGCCCACTGATGTTTTATGCCTACAGCACTGGATTAGTTGCCGATGGCACCTTACCTGAAGATCACTACCAGCAACTTGCTAAGCTTACCGATTGGGGATTACCGCTGTGTCCAGAAACCAAATTAGTTGAAGGTCCAAAGGCTGCGCTTGCTTATTACAATGACATTTTAACGCGTCGTAGCGAGCTAAAATATGAAATAGATGGCGTAGTAATAAAGGTAAATAAAAAAGCCTTACAAGAGCGCTTAGGCTTTGTAGCTCGTGCACCGCGTTGGGCTATTGCTTATAAGTTTCCGGCGCAAGAAGAAATAACGCAATTATTAGATGTTGAATTTCAAGTGGGTCGCACAGGGGCAATTACTCCTGTTGCGCGATTAGAGCCAGTATTTGTTGGGGGTGTTACGGTATCGAATGCAACGCTGCATAATGCTGATGAAATTGCCCGTTTAGGCGTTAAAGTGGGCGATACTGTGATTATTCGTCGCGCTGGGGATGTGATCCCACAAATTACCCAAGTAGTACTTGAACAACGCCCAAGCGATGCAAAAGAGATTGTATTTCCAACTATGTGCCCCATTTGTGACTCGCACGTTGAGCGGGTTGAAGGTGAAGCGGTTGCACGTTGTACCGGTGGCTTAGTATGCCAAGCACAGCGTAAACAAGCGATTAAGCATTTTGCATCGCGTAAGGCTTTAGATATTGACGGCTTGGGCGACAAAATTGTTGATCAATTAGTTGATCGAGAGCTGATCAAAACCCCTGCTGATTTATTTATTTTAAAGCAGGGACACTTTGAATCACTTGAACGAATGGGGCCAAAATCAGCAAAAAACTTAGTTGCCGCACTTGATGATGCAAAAACGACTACCTTAGCAAAGTTTTTATATTCACTGGGTATTCGTGAGGTCGGTGAGGCCACAGCACAAAACTTGGCTAATCACTTTTTAACGCTTGAAAAAGTAATCGATGCCAGCATTGAACAGCTGATTGAAGTAAGCGATGTAGGTGAAATAGTGGCAAAGCACGTGCGCGGCTTTTTTACTGAAGAGCATAACCTGACAGTGGTAAACGAATTAATAGCGCAAGGCATTAACTGGCCACAGTTAACAGCGCCATCAGAGCAAGAACAGCCGCTAGCGGGTTTAACTTATGTGCTAACTGGGACGCTTAATACGCTTAATCGCAATGATGCGAAAGCGCGCCTACAACAATTAGGTGCTAAGGTATCTGGCAGTGTTTCAGCCAAAACGGATGCGCTAGTGGCGGGCGAAAAAGCCGGCTCTAAGCTAACTAAAGCGCAAGAACTCGGTATAGAAATACTGACAGAGGATGATTTAATTACTTTGTTAGAGACTCATAATGGCTAGTTTTACAAATATACTTAATACCTTGTTAATTGACCTAAGCCAGTGGTTACAAGGCTATTTGCCGCATTTATCATTGCTTTTGATGGTGTGCTTAGTGTCGCTTTATGCGGATGACATTTTAAAGCTCACCAAAGGCGTGGTAGCTAGGCGTCACTTTATTATAAGGGTGGCATGTTTTGTGTTGATCACCGCGTTTGGGTTTGGTTTATTAGTGGTGTGGTTAAGCCCATTACTAACTAAAGCTTTGCTGTTTTTTGGTACTAAGTGGTTGGGGCTCACATTATTAGCTGCATTTTTTATTTTGGGCACTATTGCCGATAGGAAAAACCAGTTGTGAGTCGTTATGGACCTGAATACTGGGATAAATATGGCAGCTATCGTACGCCAATAGCGTTTCATTTGAGTATTTTAGTGTTACTGCGGGCCTATTTTATTTGGGTGATTGCCGCGCTGAGCCGTCGTCCTGAACTTGATCTAATGTCATTGTTTTTTAAATCAAAAAATGATTTTTTTATTGCCATAGCAATTGGTGCCGTAGCAATTGTACCCACTATTTTGTTTTGTTTACGCAGACCCAGAGACTCGCATCAAGCTACGAAACGGTTAGCGAGTATTTGGCGATACATGCGTTGGCCGCTTATTGCTTGCGCGCTAATAGACTTGTCGTGGTTAAGTATCCAGGCGGCCCATAGTCATTATCGCTTTTCACTGTTTTTAGCTATACAAATGGTGATTGTATTGTGGGTATTGTGGTATTTGGCAAAAAGTCGTTATTTAAGTGTTTTTTTTAGTGATTGGCCCGAGCCAACAGAAAAAGCAACCGATAAAAAGTAAGAGATTATGCACACTATTAATAAAAAAATAGCGCAAGTAGTGGCCTTTATAGGGCTGATTATTATCTGCGTTGGCTATTTTTTATCATTAGGCGAACATATTTGGTTTAAAGGGATATTGCTATTGTGGATAGTGGTATTTTGTTCGTGCTGTTACCGATTAACGCCGTTATTTAAAATGCGTAACCCGCTGCGTAACTTTATTCAGCGTGATGCGCAGCATTTGTTTGTTTTTAGTTTAACCGGGTTGTTTGATAAAAAGAATGGCCCGCATTGGTTAGTCATCAGCAATATTGAGTCAATAGAGATAAAAGACGATGAGCTAATAGTGCATAGTAATAATGACAGGCAATTAAGCGTGAGTATTCCTGGTAGTCAAGCTCAATTACACGCTTATGTAAGCCGTATACTTACAGCAACAGAGAAGCACCGTATAGTGTTTAAATTGCGTTGATCGTGGTGTTAGCCACAGACGTAATGATAGGCTGTCAGTCAATGCTTTTGGTTCAGTATAAAGCAAATTAATAACGCAATGAGGTTGTTATGTTGAAATGGAACGATATTGTTAATTTTGCCAACCATGGCAATCCGACACCGGTTCAAAAAGTAGTTAAAACAGATCAGCAATGGCGTGAACTGTTAAACGAAGAGCAATATTACGTGACCCGTAAAAAAGGCACAGAGCGACCAAATAGTTCAACTAGTTGCACACTATTAGAACCGGGAAAGTACGTGTGTGTGTGTTGTGATAACCTACTATTTGATGCGGATGAAAAGTTTGATAGTGGCACAGGATGGCCTTCATTTACACAACCTGCAACGGTTGATGCGATAGGGTATGTAATGGATAACAGCCATGGCATGGAGCGAGTTGAGGTTGTTTGTAATGTGTGTGATGCGCACTTAGGGCATATTTTCCCTGATGGCCCACTTCCTTCCGGCTTGCGCTACTGTGTAAACGCACTGGCAATGAAAAAGCTCTAGGGCCTGTTGGCCTTTCAAGGTTAAATTTGCAGCAGTCTGTTTGGGATTTAGGCAAGGCAGCGCCTATGTGGTGTGGTTACTCCCCCATAAATAGGCGATAACGTAGCATCAATTCCAAACAGGCGCTAACTAATCTCTAGTTTCATTTCTTTAGCAATCTGAAGTAGTTTATCGAACCGCTCCGATTGCTCTTCAGCTAAGGGGGATTTTTTTAATAGTTTAAAGCACTTTTGAGCCAGCACACTATTGAAAGAGTCCCCCTGTTTTTTTGACTTATCCACTAAACATTGTAACAAGTTAAGCGCAATACTTGGATTGTGTGGCATGACCCTAAATGCTTGGCTGAATGCCTCTAAGGCAGCATTTAATTGGCCGCGCTCAAACTGCTTAACAGCATGATTGTTAAGTTCTTTCGGCCCCATTTTAATATCACGTCTTTCACTTTGCTGTTGCTGTATATAACGCAAGTAAGTAGCATCGCTTCTACTTGGGTGACGTTCGCAATGATCAATAATTTGGCTAAATAGCGCTTGCGCCTTTTGGTGAAAACCTAATTCATGCAGTGCTTTTGCCTTGTCTAGGGCACCATCGACTGAACGTATTTGAGTATCGCTGTCATCAAGTTGTTCAATCAACTGTTTCGCTTTTTTATGTTCATCTTTTAAATAATAAAGGCGTGCATTGAGCACATCGATTTGAGTTTGTGCATTACTGGTTGGGAATTGTGTTTTTAGCTCATTAATATATTTATTTGTTTGACGGGAGATTCTGTTTATTTGGTCACTTTGATCTGTGGTTAGTGCAAAATCAATCCCAGCACGAGCGGCATTTAAATAAATGTCTGGGCTATCATGCATAGAGTACTTAGCAAAAGTGGCAATATCTTTTTGAGTTAAGTAGCTGGTTTCGTAGTCTCTATTAATGAGCGATACGCTGTTCAGTGACTTTTGACGGTCTATATTACGTGGAGCAATATGTGCCGCTTGGCTTAAAAACTCTTGGGCTAGCTCAAATTGGTTTAGTTTTATTTCTAAACGCCCTAATAAGTCTAATGCAACTAGTCGTGTTTCATTACGTTCAAGCATAGTTTTAAGCATGCGTTGAGCTAAAATATGCTCATTGTTAGCAATTAAGGCTTCTACCAATCCTACTTTTGCCCATGCAAATTTTTGAATATTCAAAACTGACTTAAAAAAGTCTTTCGCTTCTTGGTTTTGTTTTAGCGCCAGTAAAATATTACCTTTTAATCTAAGCAGAATAGGGCTGTATTTATTACTTTTATCGAGTTGGGCATTAATTTGTTTTAATGCTTTAGACTGGTTATCGTCATCAATTAAAGTGTATATAGCTTTTAAGTCGCTTTTACGTTTGAGAATACGCTCTATGCGCACTCTTAATTCTTGTACAGAGAAGGGTTTTACTAAAAAGTCATCGGGTTGAAGTTCTAATACACTGTGAACTAACTCTCCGCTAGTTTCCGCAGATGTAAAAATAAACCCAGTAGAGTGTTTTATTAATGCTTTAGCGCGTAATTCTTCATAAAGCTGGTAGCCATCTTGGCGTTTGCTTAGATTAAAAGAGCAAATTACCAAGTCAAATTCTTCATGTAAGCATTGTTCTTTTGCCGCTAGAGCATGATCTGCAAAACGCATATGTCCAAAGCCAATTTTTTCGAGCGACTGTTTCATGTAGCTTTGAGCAAGTGGCTGCTCTTCTACAATCAGTATTTTTGCTTCATTAAAAATATTTTTAGACATTGGCTTAAGCGTAATTGAATTTAACACAGACTATAATCAACAGTTTAGACGCTTACAAGGTAATTTAAAGATTCGCTTCGAAGATGAGAGTTTATTAAGCAAATTAATTCTAAAGGTTTATATTTTTATCTTAAAAGACCTAAAAAACCATTTAAAGTAAATGGGTAGCACGCGTAATAAAGTAAGTTAAAAAAAATGATTTTGGAGATAATAAAACTCGGAAGATAGGTTTTTGGCATGAGATTGGTAATACTGATTTTTTGAAACCGAAGAATTGCTTGATAACGAATTTCTAAATGGCAATTAATACTGAACGTGAACTAAAAGAGTGGCGGATAATGAATATTAAAATGGAAGATGATACTAGAGGGTTTAGATTTTTGTAATATGCACCATTCAAAGAATGGTGGGTCGTACTGGACTTGAACCAGTGACCCTCGCCTTGTAAGGGCGATGCTCTCCCAACTGAGCTAACGACCCATATTACAATTTTACACATGACTATTAACATAATAATAGATTTTATATGTGGTGGGTGATACTGGACTTGAACCAGTGACCCTCGCCTTGTAAG
>NZ_JALNTH010000055.1:0-39376 GCF_023161935.1 Pseudoalteromonas sp. 2CM28B | reverse complement strand
TGTATAGATTAATAGATCATAAGCAGAACATACTTAGACCAAAAGGTGATCAGAGTTTTCACACAGTCTGGGCACTTTGCAGACTATCGATAATGCAAAACGCTAACGTTAATTTAGGTAGCTTTTTTCTGATTTGTTAATGTAATAAAAAATATAACAAGGCCATAAATTATCGGATACATAATGTTTGGTCTTGTTTCGTGTTGCTGAACACCTTAGTAAACTTAACCACTAGTTGTTTATTTTACTGAGCATATTTTTAGGAGTAGCCTTTGAAGTACATAACTATATTTTTAGTTCTTTTACTGGTTGGTTGTAATAGTACTAATGAAGCGGCAAATTCAAGTACTGTATATACCAATGCACAAACAGATTTACCTGTTAAATGGGTTGTGAAGATTGAACCAAAATATCCTGAAGATGCGGCTAAAAATAGCGTAGAGGGCTACTTAAAATTCAAAGCAATAGTGAATGAAGTTGGTACGTTAAAAAGAGTTGAAGTAATTGAATCTGCTCCTAAAGGTGTATTTGAAAAGGAAGGTTTACGGGCTTTAAAGCTATGGCGATTTAAGCCTGCGTTATTAAATGGTAGGCTGGTTAAGGTTGAGTGCGCTGGTACTCTCGAGTGGAAGTTATAATGTCTTTAGGGATGAGCATATCATGGAGATCTAAGCAACCTAAACAAAAACGATGTGATAGGTGTGAACTGTATTATTCTGAATTCTTGGATAAATGTACGCATTGTTCCGATTTAAACGAAGCACAATTACTTATGCTTAAGGCTAAACACCAAGAATCTCTTAAACATAATGCTAAGCTTGGTAAATACTTATTTATAGCTGCTGCAGTAATTGGTGTATTACTTTTTGTTAGTTTTTTATGGTAGCAGCGTTGGGTTTTTCCTTAAGTGGGGGAGGGTCAGTTAACAGAGAAAAAACCTCAAATACATTCAGCCTAAAAAATTATATCCATCCGCTAACTTTTAAATTAATCAAACTGAACTATCCGTCCACGTAATATTTTTTGTTATTTAATTAAACCTAAAACTCCTTCCTTAACTAAATAAGACTGCGCTTCATCGGTATGGGGCTTAAATTTTTTCCAGCGGCCTATGGCTTTGTTGTTAAGCGGTTGGCGTACTTGCATTTTACTGGCGGTTGATACCGGTGCGGTGTTTAAGTGAAAATCAAGGCACTGTGGTTGCCAGTCTAAGTCACAATAGCTCACTAACTCTTTTATCTTTTGCTCTGGTGCGGCTACAAGTTCTTCGTATTTTACTAGTTTAATATTGCTGTGAAGGGCGCTAAAGTGCTGTATTAGTTTATAAAAGCGGCTGTAAAATTTAGCAGTGTCGAGTAAGTCTAACGAGTAAGCATAATACGGGTTGTTAATAGTAAATAGCTGACGATAGTTACCAATACAGGTGTCCATGGGGTCGCGAAGTAGGCAAATTATTTTGGCGTTTGGCAGTGCTTTGGTAATTAAATCGATATAAAAAAAGTTAAACGGTAGTTTATCAATAAAGTGTTTATGGCTACCGGTAACTACACGGGTTGCTTCAAGGTAAGTGCTACCAAGTTTTGCAAAATCAAGCTGGTAAGCTTGGCTTAAGGTGTCTGTATCGAGTACTTGAGGCGTGTGTGTTTGGCTGAGTTTTTTTACACTTAGGCCAAAGTCTTGTAGTTCGCCCGCCGATTGTACGTCGCTGTGGCTTGATAAAATTCGCTCAACTAATGTGGTGCCAGAGCGCGGCATGCCTAATACAAAAATTGGCTCACTGCTTTGGTTGCCAGCTGTTTTTTGGTTTTTGTATTTATCACTGAGCTGTTTAATATGTGCGAATAGTGCCTCAGACGCTTGATTATCAAACGCCTTATTAGCGAGTTTTGCTGTTTTACCTTGTTGTAACGCGGCAAAGGCTGCTGAAAAGTCGCCTAGGTCTTGATATTCTTTTGCCAGTGCATGACCTATATGCAGTTTAGCGTCGGGATGATTGACCTGTTCAAATGCGTTTTTTAGTCGCGCTAGGTGGTTATTTTGCTCAGTGACTTTAGTTAAATCAGATAAAGCAAAATGACTTTGATGATGAAGCGGATTCAGTGCAATGGCATTTTCAAACGCGTGCTGTGCTTTATCAAACTGGCCTAAAAATTTAGCACATACCCCATAGTTATAATAAAACTTTGGCTGACGAGTATTACTCGTCTCAGCTAAACTTAATGCGCATATAAAGTAATCAGCTGCTTGTTGATGTAAACCCGCTTGGGTGAGCGCCACGCCTAATGTATCGGCATCAAGTGCTTTACTAATATGTTCAAGCTTAACGCTGAGGGCGGTGCTTTTCGCTTTTTGTAAATCGCCGGTAAGAGCGTAGCACTTGGCAAGTTGCGCTGTATATTCAATAGACTGAGTAAAGTTTAATGCTTTTTCAATTAGCTTTATCGCTTTATAAATTTGACCAACCTGTAAATTAACCATGGCGAGTAAAAAGTAGCCATCAGCAAAGTCTGGCTTTTGTGTTACCAGCTCAACCAGTGCTTTATGCGCTTGCTGAATGTTGCCTTGGTTTAGATTGTTTATAGCGCTTTGGTGTAGTTGCTTTAAGTTTGGCTGCATGAATACTCTTATAAATAATGTACTTACAAATAAAAAGGCTCAAATTAATTTGAGCCTTTTTATTGTACTTAAACTTATCGTTTAATTATATTTCAAACTTATAGTTAAATTTAATGCCTACAGTAAGCGGGCGATTAACATAGTAACCATAGTTACGTTGTATGTCTGCGCCATTCGCTGTTGTAATATCTGCATCTGAGCGACGAACAGAGGTAACCGCATATTTATTAAATAGGTTATCTACATATAAAGTAGTCGACCACGCATCGGCGGTTAATTTAGCTGAAAGATTACTTAAGCTATAACCCGGGAGTGCTTCACCGTTGTCACGTAGGCCTACTTTTGAAATTACATCACTTTGTGCAGTTAAACCGTAGTTAATATCTAAAGTTTTATCATTTAACACGTCTGTTTGGTAGTTAATCCCCATAGAAAACTGATGCTCTGGCGAGCCTGGTAAACGGTCGCCATCTACCGCACCATCACTCCCGTCAGCATTAAATAAATAGGGTGCATCTGAGGTTAGCTCTGCTTTTGTATAGGCATAAGTTGCATAGGCAGTAAATGAGTCTGATAAAATTGCACGCGTGGCAATCTCAATCCCTTTCGCATTCGCGCTACCTGCATTTGACAGGTACGGTAATTGGCCTACTGTTGTTGCCCCTGCAATTTGTGCGTTATCCCAATCAACATTGAATAGGGCGGCGTTAAAGTGTAGTTGGCTTCTAAACCACGTACTTTTAAAGCCTAGCTCATAGTTAGTTGTGGTATCTGCTTCATACAGCATTTCATCAGGTGTACCACAGCCTGTTTGTTGATCCTCAGGTAAGGGCACAGGACAAGGCACTAGGCCATTTGAGCCGCCAATTCTAAAGCCTTCGCTAACAGTGGCGTATCCCATTACAGTATCAGTAAACTGATACTTAGCATTAAATTTAAATAGGTTACCGTTGTCGCCTGCTTTGTTTTCTTCAAAATTAATTGAGATTGCATCAGGTGCAGCACCTTCATACAAGGTATTTGCTAATGGGAAGTCAAAAGCCGCTTTTGACTCAACATCGTATTCGTAAAAACGCGCGCCAATGGTAATGTCGAGTTTATCGGTTACTTGGTAACCCACTTCACCAAAAAGCGCTGATTCAGTGACATTGCTGCCAGTAATTTCTAAATATTCTAAAGAGTCTGGTCTAAGTTGTGCGCCATCGAAATTATCAACCGCGAACTGATCAAACCCAGGTGTGTACTCTCTGCTTGATGCATCGGTGTCGGTTTTGTTGTAAAAACCACCAACAATCCAGCTTAAATCGCTATCACTTTGTGAGACTAAACGCAGTTCTTGGGTAAAGGTGTCTTTTTCGTCAATTTCACGAGTAAAGGCTGAAAACGAAGGAAACTCTTCGTAGCCATAGTCTAAGCGAATTAAAAGATCAGTTTGATCACGTTGCCCATCGGCGTCAAATTGAGAAATACCGGTAGCTGAGACCAGCTCAGCAAAACCTAAGTCGGCTTTAAGTTCAAGGCTTAGTAATTGGTCTTCTTTTATCCGTGGCTCTTCATAACGGTACGCTGACTCGTATTTGCCAATGCGATCATTTAAGCCATTGTTAGCATTAAGGCTGTTGTGATGAACAATTGAGCGGCCTTCGGTGTCTTGCTTTTGATAGAAGTAGTTTAATGTGCCTTCAAATGACTCATTTGCTTTGTAACGCAATGAAATACGGCCAGTTGTGGTTGTTTCACCGTTGGCGTCTTTTACATTTTTAAGATTGCTGTTGACTGCATCAAGGTTTGTCCAATCAGGGTCGGTAATCGATACACCTGGTTCACGAACGGTGTAGGCGTAGTCAATAAACCCTGGGTCTTCATAAATATTTAAACTGGTACGTACCGCCAGTTTATCTTCAATCAATGGTAAATTGAAAATAAAACCAGTTTCGCCACCGACCGAATCACTTTCTTGAGCTTGAAAAACATCACCAAATACTTCCCCTGAGGTGAAATCAAGCTCTGGTTCTTTAAGCATATAGCGAATAGCGCCGCCTAATGTACCAGCTCCATATAATGTGCCTTGTGGCCCAATAAGCACTTCCACGCGCTCTACATCAACAAGGCGCATATCGACCGATACTGGAATTTCATTAATATATGTGGCAACAGTGCCACCATCTGATGAAGGGCCTGATGAATTAGTATTTAAACCACGGACTATAATAGGTGAACCGGCACGGCCACCTTGATCTGTAATTGTTAAACCTGGCACCCAACGTGCTACATCGGCCAGCTCACTGATGTTTTGATCTTTCATTACATCAGCATCGAGCGCGGTAATGTTAAGAGGCGCAGCTTGAATTGAGCCACTTCGGCGCGTTGCTGTAACCTCAATAACTTCAAGCGATTTGTTCTTTTCAATAACTTGCTCTTGAGCCACTGCATTACTGCTAAATAATACACCACTCAGTGCGCTTGATACAGCCAAGGTTAACAGGCTTGGTTTAAACATAAAAAGTGATCCTAGTTCAATAAAATGTGTTTATAAATGAGCGCTAATAGTATCAGGGTGTTTTAGTGATGGAAATAAAAATATGAATTTTAATTCACTTTTTTAGAATAAAAATATAAAGGTGAGTTTGAGTGTTTCACGCTGTATATTAAATAAACAAAGGCGTTGCTTTAAAATCAACCAAAATAATAATTGTGCCTAATATAGATAAAAACTGGATAATGTATAGTTTAAAACGTCATTACTTATATTTTTATAAACACTATAAAAATGAATATTCCCCCCCATAATCTTTATAGTACATGTTTAATTATTGATAACACGAACAGCACAATTTAGTTGTGGCTGTGAGTCAGTTATATGAGGATTTATAATGTCAAAGCTGTTTTCACCATTGTCACTTGGTAAGTTAAGCCTAGAGAATAGAATTATTATTGCACCCATGTGCCAGTACTCGGCCAACAATGGCGCTGCAAGTGACTGGCATACCATTCATTTAGGTCAATTGAGTTTAAGTGGAGCGGGTTTACTTATTTTAGAAGCGACGGCCGTTAATCCCGAAGGGCGAATTAGTTACGCCGATTTAGGATTATGGGATGATACAACCCAAGCTGCATTAGCAAAAAGTTTAACGGCCGTAAGACAATACAGCCCAATGCCTATTGGTATTCAATTAGCCCATGCAGGTCGTAAAGCGTCAACCGATAAACCATGGGATGGCGGTGGGGCACTTATGCCCGATCACCTCAATGGTTGGCAAACGGTTGCGCCATCAGCCATTGCCTATGATGAAAACAGCCCCATTCCCAAAGCGATGAACCAAGATGATATAGATTCGCTCATAATTGACTTTGTTAATGCGGCAAAGCGCGCTGACGAGTTGGGCCTTGATTTAATAGAAATACATGGCGCACACGGTTATTTGCTACACCAGTTCTTATCGCCGCTGACAAACAAACGTGATGATCAATACGGTGGTAGCCTAGAAAATAGAATGCGATTATTACTCGACGTATTTAAAGCTGTAAGAGCGGCATTTCCAAGCAATAAAGCGGTGGGTGTACGTATTTCAGCAACCGATTGGGTTGATGGTGGTTGGGATTTACCGCAATCAATTGAACTGGCAAAAGCGCTTGACGCGTTAGGGTGTGACTTTATTCATGTAAGCACTGCGGGTTTAAGCCCTGAGCAAGATATACCTGTTGCTAAGAATTTTCAGGTGCCGTTTGCAACCGCCATTAAACAGGTTGTGAATATGCCAGTGATAGCGGTGGGTTTAATTACCGAGGCGCAGCAAGCTGAAAGTATTATCAGTGATGAACATGCTGATGGTGTTGCTTTAGCGCGGGGTATTTTATATAACCCACATTGGCCTTGGCATGCTGCGGCCGAGTTGGGCGCGCAAGTACAAGCACCAAAGCAATATTTGCGTTCAAGCCCACATGGCCAGCCATCCCCTATAAAATAGTGAATAACTTAATTGCAAAACCCAAGCAAATAGCGTGGGTTTTGTGTGTCTCAGTAGCTTAATATTTAATTAAATATTAATTAGGAGTAGGCTGCTTTTTACTGTTTGACGTTGAGCTACCAACCGAGGCAATAATAACTAATAAAATAGCAAGCCACTGCCAAATGCTAAGTAGTTCACCTAAAATAACTAAGCCAGCGAGTGCTGCAATAGCGGGTTCAAGGCTCATCATAATGCTAAACCCTTGCGGCGACATATTACGCAGCGTGATCATTTCTAAAGTATAAGGTAAGGCACTTGAGAGTACCGCAATGGCAATACCTAACGGAATAATATCCCAAGTAAATGCAGCACTTTGTGATATACCACCATAAGGTACAAGCACAATAGCTGAAATGGTCATACCCATCGCTACTGTTGCTCCACCAGAGCTTTGGCTGCCGGTTTTTTTACCAAATAAAATATAACCTGCCCAACACGCACCCGCTGCAAGCGCTAAAATCACGCCAATTGGGTCTAAACTTTCTTGGCCTTTCATATCGGGTAACAGTAATAATATTCCGGTTATTGCGCAGGCAACCCAAAATAAATCACGCTTTCGTCTTGATGAAAATAACGCAACGGCAAGGGGCCCGGTAAATTCAAGCGCAACACCAATACCCAGTGGAATACGTTCAATGGCGTAATAAAATAGAATGTTCATGCCGCCTAGGCTCAAACCATAAATTAAGATGGGTAAACGCTGGCTTGCAACCGGAAAGTGTCTCCAAGGTTTAAAAATTATACAAAGAATAGCGGCAGAAAAACCTAAACGTAAGGCCGTTGTGCCCTCAGGGCCAACAATAGGGAAAAGCTGCTTAGCCAGTGAAGCCCCAGACTGAATAGTGATCATTGCAAGCAATATGCATAAAATAGCCAGTAATAGCTCTTTGGTTGATTTTTGCATGGTCGTCCTTAAAAATTGCCACTTAATTGCGGCGCATATTACCTGCTTTTACCTACGCAGGTAAATGTAAATTAACGTTTTACATGGAGTCCCCAGTGATGAGAGGCTATCACTGGGCTGAATAAAAAATAAGCGTTACTCTTTTTAAGATTGAGGTGGCAGGTAATGAGGACTGACTCATTGAGTAAAAATTTATAGTTCAGCTTTACTATCTGCAGGGTATATAACGCCCAATTGCGCGCGGGCGGTATCGAGTACCGTCATCACATCGCGTGAAAGCTGGTGGTTGTTAATATGTGACTCTAATGTGTTTTGCTCAATCATCTCAATAAAGTGCGCAACTTCATACTTCATAAAATGCTCATCAAAATCTGCACTTATTGTTTCTTTTTGGCCATTATTAGCGATGAATTCCACTTTTTTAAGCTGCGATACAGCTTCAATACGAATACGACCTAACTCACCTTGTATTTCGGTGATGTTCTCGCCTTGCGATATTTTTGAATAACTAATTACCGCTTGTTTATCTGCATAATTTAAAAGTACATCGCCGGCACCATCAACACCGGTTTCTAGCAATACGCCACTGGCGTGTACACTGTTTGGTGCGCCCCACAGTGCTATAAGTATATAAAGCGGGTAAATACCAAGGTCTACTAATGCGCCGTTAGCAAATTCAGGTAAAAAGGTATTAGGGCGCTCACCGTTTTTGAACTTATCGTAACGTGACGAGTATTGGCTAAATTGGCCAATAAACTTACGCGGTGTACCAATTCTTTTTAATGCGTTTTTTAAAACAGCAAAGTTAGGTAAATGCGTTGTCATCATCGCTTCCATGTACAAACGTTGATGTTTTTGAGCAGCTGTTAAAATAGCCGTAAGCTCATGACTATTTGCTGCTGAAGGTTTTTCGCCAAGTACGTGTTTGCCCGCTTTTAAACACTGTATTGCATACGCACTGTGCAGGCTATTGGGCGCAGCTATATAAACTGCGTCTACTTGTTCATCTTGGCACACAGCATCAATAGAGGTAAAAATTTTAGCGTCGGTATTTGTTGGATGATTAGCTAAAAAGCGCTCGCCGCTGCTTATTTGGCGAGAGCAAATACCGTATAAATTAAAATTACTCAGAGTACTTGCCGCATCGAGTAGGGTGTCGCTAATAAAATTGGTACCTACAATCACAAAATTCATGTTTAGCCTTTTTATGTATTTTACGCAGCTTTGCAGTTTAACAATGTTTTGCTCTAAATGCGCGGGCAGAGCAGTTAAACCAGCGTTTTACACTGGCACTTAATGTGGCTTGTTCTTGATAACCTAACAACTCGGAAATATGTGAAATAGAAAATTGGTTTTGCATTAAATAGTGTTCACATAATGCGCGGCGAGTGGCATCTTTTAGTTTTACAAAACTGGTGTTATGTTTTTTAAGTTCACGGTGCAAGGTCCGTGGGTGCATATTAAGTGCCGTTGCTATTGTTTGGTTTGAGCATTGAAAAAGGGGTAGCATGGGTCGAATAAGTGCACTTACTTGCGAAGGTAACGACTGAGTATGCGCATTATTAGCGGCTAAAAAGTTTAATGCGGCTTGTACTTTGTGTTGATCAGAAACATTAAGCGGCAATAATAAATCGTCTTTGGCGATTAAAATACCGGCGCTGTTTCTGTGTTCAATAACGTGACAGCCAAAGTGCTGATGGTAAGCGCGTAGATTTGCATCAAGCTTTTGCGGTAAAAATACCTTAATGGGTTTGCATTGATTTTGGCTCACTTTTTTTAAGGTGGCGAGCGCCAGTGCAATTGTTAATTCAATAACTTGATTTATAACAGGTAATGGCTTGAGTTTTATTTCGAATGATAAAAATATATTTTGGTCATCTTCAAGTGTATGCGTGGTTAAATTAAGTGCGGGTGTATGTAAGTGTAGGTATTTAATTACCCACGTTAGCGCTTCACCTAAATCAGTTCCACTTTTAGCAGCGATAGCGATATGCCCTAAAATATCAAAGCTTTGTTTGCTAGCGAGTTTAAGGCCAAAACTTGGGCAGTTTAAGCTATGAGCGCAGTATTCTAAAAGCTCAGCATAATGGCGATAAGTTAAGCTTTGTGTTTCAAGGGAGTTTAACGCTACCTCAATGGCGCAATGGCGCATAATGCTTGTTGTATCACCACCTAGTTCGGTAATTAATGTATCAATTCCCTGCAAAGAAGTGGCTTTAATCAGGCTGCTCATAACAATTGCATTAGTGGAGAGGTGTCTAAAAATATCAAGTTTTCAGTAGATAATCCATGCAAAGTAGTTTTTTTAATGGGAGATTTTTTATGCATACCACCTCATTTGATTACATTGTGATTGGCGCAGGCAGTGCCGGCTGTGTTGTTGCCTCGCGATTATCTGAAAATAAAAATGTAAGTGTGTGTTTAATTGAAGCCGGCGGCCGTGACCAAAGTGCTATGGTGCAAATGCCTGCGGGAGTTGCAGCTAGTGTGCCTTATGGCATTAATAGCTGGCATTACAATACGGTGCCACAAAAAGAGCTTAATAACCGCTGTGGGTTTATGCCCAGAGGTAAAGTGCTTGGTGGTTCAAGTTCAATCAATGCCATGGTGTACATAAGAGGGAATAAAAAAGACTACGACAACTGGGCCGCTATGGGAAATACCGGCTGGGATTATACCAGTTTGCTGCCTTATTTTATCAAAGCTGAAAACAACAAAACCTTTACCAACAGCCCATATCATGGTGTAAATGGCCCCTTACATGTGCAAGAGCTAAGTTTACCAAGCCCAGTTAATCAGCTGTTTTTAAAAGCATGCCAAGAGCAAGGCGTGGCCCTTAATGACGATATTAATGCGCAGCAACAGCTAGGTGCGCGGTTATCGCAGGTCACTCAACATAAAGGGGAGCGTTGCAGTGCGGCAAAAGCGTACTTAACACCTAATTTAGCTCGTAAAAACTTAACCGTGCTCACTGACGCGCAGGTGCATAAAATTAATTTTTGCGGGAAATCTGCAACTGGTGTAACAGTTGCAGTTAATAATAAAAGCTTGGTGCTAAATGCCTATAAAGAAGTTATTTTAAGTGCCGGTGCTATTAACTCCCCACACCTTTTAATGTTATCGGGAGTGGGGCCTGCAGATCATTTAAAGCAGCATAACATTGAGCTTGTAACGCCATTAGAAGGTGTAGGCAGTAATTTGCACGATCACTTAACCGTTGTGCCATTATACAAAGCAAAATATTCGCAAGGCACATTTGGAATAAGTGCCAGTGGTGCGTTTAATATTGCAAAAGGATGCGTTGATTGGTTTGCCAAACGCGAAGGAAAGCTAACCAGTAACTTTGCCGAATCGCATGCGTTTATAAACTTATTTACAGATTCTATTTTGCCCGATGTGCAACTTGAATTTGTTATTGGGCTGGTGGACGATCACAGCCGTAAACTGCATTATGGCCATGGATACAGTATTCATAGCAGCATAATGCACCCTAAAAGCCGCGGCACTATTCGTTTAGCGGATGCCAACCCTTTAAGTGCGCCACTCATTGATCCTAATTATTTAAGCCACCCCGATGATTTACAGGTTATGCTACTTGGGCTTAAAAAAACATTGAGCATAATGCAAAGCAAAGCGTTTGATATTATTCGTGCAGATATGGTATATCCGCTTGATATTAATGATGATACGCAGCTTATTGAGTTTATTAGGCAAACAGCCGATACAGAATACCACCCCGTAGGAACCTGCAAAATGGGCCAAGACGATATGGCTGTGGTTGATAGCGAATTACGTGTTCACGGTGTGCAAAATTTACGGGTGGTAGACGCCTCTATTATGCCCAGTATTATTACCGGAAATACCAATGCTGGGGTAATAGCCATTGCAGAAAAAGCCGCTGATTTAATTAAGCTCGCCGCAATCTGTGATTAATTTGACTTATAAAACGCGGTTAACCATTGCTGCCAGTCTTGTTCTAGTTTGAGCATTTGCTGGTGTTTTTTAGCGGAAAAATGTTTGTTTTTATCCTCATCCGCTAAAAACGGCCCCACACGACAAAGCGGGCAATAATCATCCGTTAGATAATTCGGGGTTGTTAACATATCACTTAATTCGGGTGGTGTATTTTCACTAAATACATAGGTAATACCGCTGGTGTCTTTGACGTGTTTGTCACGGTCGACATTGCGAATTTTATAGCCATCAAAGCGACTGATATCGAATGGCATTTGTCCTTGGTATGCCGCGTTTAAATGGGTATTTAAACTCCCCTCAATATTCCACTCACGATACGGTTTAACATCTTTTGAGGTTATATAACATAACCCAGGGCCTTGAGGGTTCAAGGCAAACTCATTGGCATATTTTATAAATTGATGCAGTAACGCACGGTTAAGCACGTTCATGCTGTTATTACGTGTATTTTTCTCAAATGCGTCGCGACCAATAAACGCAGGAATAAGTGGAAATTGAAAAATCACCACATCAAAGCTGTTTAGGTGCTCGGCTAGTTGTTGCCAACATTGTGTGTTGGTGACATCAAATTCATTAAGCACATTAACTTTATGTGCTTTAAGTGAAGCAAGCGCGTTATCGGGGTATTTTTCTGTAAGAGTTGCAGCTGCATCATAGGTTGAGGTAACTAACTTTTGCGGTTTAATGTGGTTATAAAGCGCGTTTGAAAACGATAAGTCGCCATCACCTACCGTGAGTATGTTCCAATTTGGGTTTAAGTACATATTAAATTATATGTTTTTATTAGTAACAGGCGATGTGTCAGGATGCGGTGTACTAATCAGCTGTTGATGTAACCTATACATAGCTAAACGCGTTTTTAACCCTTCAATGGCAACTTGTTTAAGAATTAAATTAAAGGTAATCAAAATAGCAAACACAATATGAATAGGGCCATGAGTAAAACCGGCTTGAGGGTCGTAAATGGCTAAGCCAAATAAAACAAACAACACCACCATAAATATTTCAATGAGCTGATTTGAATAAAAAGAAAGACGCCCCTCACTTTTATGATCTTTTTTTATGCTAATAGCGCAAAAAAACGGGATCACTTTAATTTTAAAAGCCGCGTTTTTTTCTACAAAATTCTCACCAAGGTCAGTAAGCTGTTGGCGTAATTGGTCTATCATGGTGTGTCCTCTCAATACAGTGCGCGGATGTTACCCTATTACAGACCAATGGTTAAGCCATGGCGTGTTATTTAGGGTAAATACTCATACCAATAATTAAGATATGACACACAAATACCACTGATGTGAGCACAAAACGCATTTTTTGATAATCTTTATGATAAACCTGCCACTGTATTGTGGCCTTTTCAAAAATCAGTACTAACCAAAAACTCGCGCCTAACCACGCAAGAATCCACTCAATCGGTAAGAATGATAAAAACGGAATAGGAATAACCGGTAGCACTGCTTTAATCGCATCGGCAAAGCTTTGTTGGCCTGCATGCCATAAATTACCCGCCATAAACGCTAAAATAGCAATGCTGTAAAAACTAAAAAACTCTAAATTTACACTGTTACTGCCAACCATGAGTGGCCAGCCCACACAGCCTAAAAATGGCAATAAGCCCAAATAGCCAAGTTGAATGTGATTGACGAATTTTTCCATAAACGAAATGCCTTTAAAGGTTGTGTAATGTAAACCACGTTATTGTAGCAAGGATGTGCAGTGTAATCTTATTAAAATCTATATAGCGCAACTGACTATGAGTGGCAGTTGAGTTGTAACTGCTTTAACGCTTAAAAGTAAGCAGTAGATCACTCCTTGGGTTTTTAATCTTAAAAATCGATTGTTTTAATCTAAACAATCAATTTTATTTAATTTCTCAATGGCCTTATTGTATTAATCAAGCCAACGCACAATGCGTTAACTTTTTAAATACACTAAACATAAATGAGGAATACTATGAGCACTTCATTGATTAACACAAAATTACAACCTTTCAATGCAACAGCTTACCACAATGGTGACTTTGTAGAACTCACTGAAAAAGACGTATTAGGTAAGTGGTCTATCTTTTTCTTTTACCCTGCAGATTTCACATTTGTATGCCCAACTGAATTAGGTGACCTTGCAGATCATTACGCACAGTTACAAGAAATGGGCGTTGAAGTTTATTCAGTATCAACTGATACACACTTTACGCACAAAGCATGGCATGACACGTCAGACACCATCGGTAAAATTACTTACCCAATGATTGGTGACCCAACAGGGCGCATTACACGCAACTTTGGCGTTATGATTGAAGAAGAAGGCCTTGCACTTCGCGGTACATTTGTAATGAACCCAGAGGGCGAAATCAAAGTTGTTGAAACACATGACTTAGGCATTGGTCGCAGTGCTAAAGAGTTAGTTCGTAAAGTACAAGCAGCGCAATACATTGCAACACATGATGGCGAAGTTTGTCCTGCATCTTGGCAGCCAGGTGAAGACACATTAGCACCTTCACTAGACCTAGTTGGTAAGATTTAAACCTTACCACTAACTAAATTTAGAGTAGAACATGACTCTAAACCCAGTGAGCCTGTATAGGTTCACTGGGCACTCTCCCACGCCATCACACGTTTCTAAAATTTCGCACATGCACTGATGGCATGGGAACCTTGCTGTTTTAATTTTCCTTAAGGGGCTAAGCCATGTTAGACAACAACATAAAGAACCAATTAAAAAGCCATTTTGAATCGCTGACTCAGCCTGTTGAGCTGCTTATCGCCTTGGACGACAGCAAAAAATCAACAGAAGTAGAAAGTTTAGCGAATGATTTAGCGTCACTAAGCGATAAGTTTAGTGTAATAAATAATCCCGATACTAACGCCCGCAGGCCTTCTATGGTGGTGCATTCACCAGAAAAAAACACCCATATTACCTTTGCAGGTGTTCCTATGGGACACGAATTTACTAGTTTAGTGTTAGCGCTATTACATACGGGTGGTCACCCTAGTAAAGCAAGTAAAGATGACATTGAACAAATACAAACACTTGAGCAAACACTCAATTTTGAAGTGTACATTAGCTTGAGTTGCCAAACCTGCCCGCAAGTTGTGCAAGCACTCAATACTATGGCAGCAACAAATAGCAATATTAAAGCCACCATGATTGATGGGGCATTATTTCAAGATGAAGTAGAGCAAAGAAACATACTGGCTGTACCCGCTGTATATTTAAATGGTGAACCCTTTAGCCAAGGGGCTATGAGCCTCACTGATATTTTAAATAAAGTGGATAGCAAAGGTGCACAGCGCCAAGCAGCATCACTCAATGAAAAGTCGGTGTTTGATGTACTTGTCGTCGGTGGTGGGCCAGCTGGTGCTTCGGCAGCTATTTATTCAGCACGTAAAGGGCTCAATACTGGGGTTGTAGCAGAGCGATTTGGCGGTCAAGTTGCTGATACATTAGCGATTGAAAATTTTATTTCAATTAAAGCAACGCAAGGGCCAAAAATGGTGGCTCAGTTGGAAGAACACGTTAAAGAATACGATGTTGATGTTATGCACAACCAACGCGCGGCAAACCTGCAAAAAGGCAGTAATGGGTATGATATTACGCTAGAAAATGGCGCTGTGTTAAAGGCAAAATCACTCGTACTAGCAACCGGTGCACGCTGGCGCGAAATGAATGTACCCGGTGAGCAACAGTATAAAGGCCATGGCGTTGCATACTGCCCGCACTGTGATGGGCCTTTATTTAAAGGTAAATCGGTTGCAGTTATTGGAGGTGGTAATTCAGGTATTGAGGCGGCAATTGATTTAGCCAATATAGTTGAACACGTTACTGTACTTGAATTTGCAGAAACGTTACGCGCCGATGAGGTACTCATTCGTAAAGCTAATAGCTTAAAAAACATCACTATTATTAAAAATGCCCAAACCACGGAAGTACTTGGTGATGGCAAAAAAGTAACGGGGTTAAGTTATACCGACCGCCTTAGCGGCGAGAGTAGGCAGTTGAACTTAGCCGGTATATTTGTACAAATTGGTTTAATACCTAATACCGAATGGTTGAAAGACAGCGACCTTGAACTGAGCCAATTTGGTGAAATACTCATTGATGCCAAAGGCGCAACATCGTTACAAGGCGTTTATGCTGCAGGTGATGCAACCACTACGCCATTTAAGCAAATTATTATTGCGATGGGGGCGGGCGCAACAGCAAGCCTGGGTGCGTTTGACTATTTAATTCGTCAAACGCCCGATGCAGAGCAAAGCGCTGCTTAATAGTGTTTTAGCTTAAAGTCTCTTGATATAACAGCTCTCACCCATAGCTGTTTGTTCACCCAAGCCGCCCTCTCCAAAGGCGGCTTTTTTGAGCGCTATTTAAGTCGGGTAATACCCACTAAAATACACACTGCCCCGCCAATAAAGCCTAGCCATGCTTCTATAGGGGTTTCGCCATTTAATGCGCGGGTAACTTGTGAAGATGCAGAATCGTAAACATCATAACCCCACATACCAAGCGCTACGCCAATAACAATAAGTACAATACCAATGATTTTATTTGTCATAATGATCCTTTGTTTTTTGTGCAAGTTAATCTGAGCGACATTTGTTGTTATGGTGTGGCTACGCCCAGTCTTTTTAGTGTATTTGTAATTGCTTCTTCTATCGCTGGAAGCTTAAACGGTTTGGCTATAAACATGTCCATGCCCGCTTGCTGGCAGTTTAGTTTATCTTGTGAGGAAGCATTAGCAGTTAACGCCACAATATAGGTTTGTTGCGGGTCACAAATACCTTGTGCTTTTAGTTGCCTAGTGGCCTCGAAACCATCCATGATAGGCATGATGCAGTCCATAAAAATAAGGTCAAAATGCTTTTGCTTGCATTTTAACAAGGCATCTTGGCCGTCTATAGCAAAGTCTGATTTTATATTAAACTTATCCAGTGCCGCTTCTAATACCAGGCGATTTATTTCGTTATCATCAACTACCAGAACAGATAACTTATTACTGTGATTATTAATAGATTTAAGGCTAGGTGTTTGTTTTTGTTGTTTACCAAGTTCAATCGGGATAGTTAAGGTAAAACATGTGCCCACGTTAATCTCACTGGTTACCTCAATTTTGCCATTCATAAAACCAACGAGCTCTTTAACAATGGCTAAGCCTAACCCAGTGCCATCTTTATTGTTGTTAGCATCAACCTCTTGGGTAAAAGGCTTAAATAATGAGTTTAAATACGCTTTACTCATGCCGCGACCTGTGTCGGTTATTTTAATGGTAAGTAAAGGGGACTTTGTATCTAGTGTTAACTGCGATTCAAGAGAAACAGATCCATACTCTGTAAATTTTAGCGCGTTACTCAGTAAATTAGATACAATTTGGCTTAATCGAGAGGTGTCGCAGTATACCCAAACATCATTAGGAATGCTGTTTGTGGCTAGTAGTTCAATGTTTTTATTACTAAACAATACCGAATATAAAGAAACCAAATCGGTAAATACCGTTTTAAGTAGAGAGTGGTGAGGCTCCAGTTTTAACTCACCATGATTTATTTTTGAAAAATCGAGTACTTCATTAATAATACTTAATAAAATGTCAGCACTTCGAAGGGCTACTTTTATTTTTTCTGCTCGCTTGTCATAATCGTGTTCATCAATGAGAGTCGCTAACATTCCCGTAATACCATTAAGCGGGGTTCTAAGCTCATGACTAATTTTGGCAAACAGCATACTTCGGTCTTGGAGAAGTTGTTCTGCAAGTGCTTTTTTTTGTTTTAACTCTTCGCGTAACTTAACTGCTTCAGTTATATCTTGAAAAGTACCAAATAATCGCACACATTTGCCGTTGTTAAACTCGGCCTCACCAAAAGTCGACACCCAAATGTTTTGCTGCTTTGCGGTAACTATTTCCAGCTCTAAATGCCATTTTTCACCCTTAGATACCGCATTTTCTACCGCTTTATTAATGCTATCTCGACTTTTACCCGCTTTATAAAATTCAATGGCTGTTTCCATGTTTGGAGTATAGCCTTCTTCGGCTTGATGAATACGTCGAGTTTGCTGGCTCCAAAAAATGCTATTGTCTATTAGGTCGACTTCCCATGTGCCTATATTTGCAACGCTTTCAAGTTTCAATAAGGTGTCACTATTTTTAGTGAGATTAACTTTATCCTGATTGCGCGCAAATTCTGAGCCCAACCACTGAGCCAATAATTCAATATAATCATAAGCTTCATCGCTAAAAGGGGCGCATTCTTGAGCTGATGAAAAGTTAACAGTTCCAAATACATCTGTACCTATTCGTATAGGCGCTCCAATATACGCCTCCAATTGGAAATTAATATAGCAAGGATGATTTGCAATACTACTTTGCGACGCATTATGAAATGCCAGTGCAGAGTTGGCTAACAAAGTATGTGTACAATAGGTGCCGCTTAACTCAAACTCAGTACCAATAGCAAGAGAATTGTCAGGGGTAATAGCATGTATAACAGTGTAAGAATTATTTTTTACGCGGCTGATAATAGCCAAATCGAGCTGAAAAACATCGAGCCCAAAAGCAAGTAAGTCTGCAATTTTTTGATCAAAGCTAAGCTGTTGATCAGAGACTATATTATGAAAGCATCGAAGAAAATTCACAAAAAACCTTATTTTATTTAGTACGTACACAAGAACAAATGCAAACACTATGCCTAAACATAATCTATTTTTTGACAATAAGCCATTATCACATAACTCCTTACCACATTAACTCGCGGGTTTAAAAATTAATAGCTTGAATTAGATGTAAATGCAATTTTGACTTCGAGCAATCTGTTTGTAATGGTTTTATCGCTCATAACCATTGCTACCAAATCTAGGGTTATCCAAGTAACTTATAGCTTCACTTATGCCCATTTGATAGCCTGAATTGAGTATAGCTCGATTTTTGGTGGTGCGGCCGACTTTAAACCCTGTTGGTGGTGCAATAATATTTATTTTGCAATCTGACGGAGCATGGTGCAAAAAATCAATACTGTCATTATAATTTTTAGAACGCTGTATGGCGGCCTCTGCAAGCGCTGGGTTCTGTTTATAGAGTTGTTTAGTTAACCACGGTACTTTGTTGTCTTTTTTACGATAGCCTAAAGGTTGGGAAAGGATAACTGTTATTTCTGATGCACCCATTTCATAGGCTTTTTTTACCGGAATAGAATCTGCAACGCCACCATCGGTCATGGCGATCCCGTTTATTGTTGGGTAATCCCGATAAGCGATTGGGATGGCGCAAGAGGCTTTTAATTGCTCAACCATTTCATTGCCCGTTGCTTGCAAATAGTGAGCTTTACCTGAATCTATTCCCGTTGCAACAATATAAAAATCGTAAAGAGATTGCGAGAATTAGTCGGTATTCAAGGGGATTTCACGAACTGTTTCTTGCCACAGCCAATCTAAATCAAATAGATGGTCGCCTTTGATAAAACGTGCGAGATTGATAAATTCTGGCCTGCAGGAGTAATTGGTAATAATAAATTGATCATTGTTGGGTTTATAACCCACATGTGTGTGACATTTACAGCGCAAGGTGCATTTTTAAGAGGTAACCACGAAACGGTAGTCGCTGACGCGTGCGCTTCAAGACCATTACAAACTTCAGTAAGTGATGTGTTGGCATCTGATCTACATAAAAGTGCTTTAGCAACCATTAATGACTTATATGGCGTGGTTTTCCTAAGTGCTGATGACTTAAGCTAACAAATAAAAAATTTTAAGGGCAGTAATAGTGATATTACAGCCCTTAAAATCTAATGTGATTCTAGTTGGCTAAATGGCTTCAACCCACATAGTGCCTACTTCTTTTTTTACGACCTTAACATGTGTACCTGCAGAAAGTGGCTGTTTACTTTTTAACTTCCAACTAATTCCAGAGTAAAGATGCATTGTGAGACCGTTTTCATCAACATCGTCAGCTAAAACAAAATCAAGCTCAGCAAAGTCGCTTTGTACACCTTTTTTGTCCACATTGTTTTGCATACGCTTTAATGGTTTCCATAAAAATAGCGCAAACCCAGCTGTAATAAGTGTGTTACTCCACAATGCGGTAGTTAAAGAGTCATCTAACAAGTTAAAGTTCATCATTAAACCGCTAGTAAACAAAGACATACCTAAAAATAATAATATAAAGGTAGACATACCTAACACAGCCACTTCGATAATGAGCGCAAGCACACCTAAAATCATCAGTGCTTCAGGTAAGTTGTTAGTAATAAGCGTCATTATTTATCCTCAACAGATTAAAGTTTTTGCTTTTGATTTAGTGAGTTAATAATTGACATGCCTTGTGCAACTAATGAGCTTGCATCAGTGGCGCTATCGGGTAATAAAACAACAGACGATTCTTTCGCAATAGCTTCTTTAGCGGCAATGGCTTTGGTTGCTAAATCGAGTTGAATCGCTTTTTGGCCTTGCTCAGTATCTGCAGCTTCACCTACTTTACGCAGCGCATCAGCTTGCGCTTCTGCAACAGCAATAATAGCTTTAGCTTCACCCTCTGCACGCAAGATTTGTTCAGCTTTTTCACCTTCAGCACCTAAAACTTGAGCCTGTTTTTTACCCTCGGCAACATTGATGTTTGCTTGACGATCACCCTCTGATTCTAAAATTTGCGCACGTTTAACACGTTCGGCTTTCATTTGCGCTTCCATCGCTTCCATCACGGATTGTGGTGGTACAATGTCTTTTATTTCGTAACGTAAAACCTGGATACCCCAGGGCTCAGCTGCTTGGTTGATAGAGGTTACGATATTAGTATTGAGGACATCACGTTCTTCAAAGGTTTTATCAAGCTCCATTTTACCCAGTTCAGAACGCATGGTGGTTTGTGCTAGCTGCGTTACTGCAAATACGTAATCGTCAACCCCATAAGTGGCTTTGTATGGGTCAAGCACACGAAAGTACAGTACACCATCAACAGATAACGAAATATTGTCTTTGGTAATAGCTGACTGTGAGGGGACATCTTGGGCTTGCTCTTTTAAGCTACGGTCGGCAGCAATGCGATCAATAAAGGGAACAATAAAATTTAAGCCCGCTTCTTTGGTTGATTGGTATTTACCAAAACGCTCAATCAGCCATGCACGGTTTTGTGGTACAAATTTAACGCTACTCTTTAGCAGCACTAAAACAAAAATCAGTAAAAACGCTTCAACAGTAAAAACAATATTTATAATTTCTGCGATGGGATCCATAGGGTTTTTCCTTGTTAATTACGTTCAGTTCAAAAACTGCACGATGCTTATAATTTCAACAAGCTACAGATTATCATTAGTTTTTAATTTGTACTATAAAAACAGCAGGTAGGTTTTATAGATAGATTATTCAAAAATACATATTTGATTTCTGCCAGCTTTCTTTGCTTTATATAAAGCGATGTCAGCGCTTTTTATTAAGCTTTCTGTGTGTGTATCTGCATTTGGATAACTACAAAAGCAACCAAAGCTAAGTGTTATGTAAGGGGCAATAGGAGAGAACTCATGCGTAATATTAAGTGTTTTTATTTTTTGCTCAATTAACAAAGCAAATTTATGGCATTGCTCTATATTTGTAGCAGGTAAAATGATTGCGAATTCTTCACCGCCATAGCGAGCTGCTATGTCACCCTCACGCTTACATAAACTTTTTAAAGCACGAGCAACGTGTTTTAACGTTTCATCGCCTTTGTGGTGGCCATAATTGTCGTTATAGCGCTTAAAAAAGTCGATATCACACATAATTAAACTAATTGGTTGGTGTTGTCTTGCAGAGCGTTTAATTTCGCTCTTTAGGGAAGTATCAAAAAAACGACGATTAGCAATATTAGTTAGCGCATCGGTATTCGCTAATTTATTGAGCTTTATATTGGCGTTAATTAATTGCTGTTGGGTTAACTGTAGCTTTTTTTTATAGTTAATATTTTTAAGTGCATTATTAATGATTTCGCCTACGAGCTTTATTCTAATTAAATCTATTTTGCTCCAATGACGTTTTGTTTTAACACAATCACAACCAATAAACCCTACTAGCTCTTCATCAAAACGTAGGCCTATGCACAAAACAGATTGAATATTTTGCTCTTTAAATTCAGCTTTTTCAGCGTCGGCTTTTGTTGGTAGTTGTTCAATATCATTGACTTGAAATAGATGGCTCTCATTCATTATTTCAAAAAAGTAGGGTAGCTCAACTTTGGGTACATTTTGTAGTCTGTCTTTGCAAGCGATAATGCCCGTATTGACCCATTCGTGAGTATTGGTGATAGTTTCGTTGTCGGTGTTGAATTCAAATAAATAACTGCGGTCTGCTTTCAAAACAGTGCCAATGGCTTTAAGGGCAAAGTTAATTTGCTGGTCTATATTGTCATTTTGTATATCAATGAGTTTGGTAGAAATTTTAGAGATAATTTGATCAAAGTTATATTGTTCTGTAAGTGTACGATCTTGCTCTAAAGTGATCATAGACACAGAGTCATTAACTATTGAGTGGTTAACATTTAGAAGCTGCGGCGAAAATTCACACTCTAATAAAACAGCTGTGATATTTGATGAAAATAATTGCTCAATGGTTATCACCGTATCATCATTAAAGTCGCGAAGCGCAATATTGTTAAAAACATCGCTGCTAAGCGCGTCGTCACTATTTATGTTAAGTAACGTTTTGGCATGTTGGTTTAAGATGTAATTATGTGTTTTATTGTCATAAACAATCACCGCTAAATTAATTAGATTAAAAATCTGCCAAATTGTATTGTTTGAGTCATGGCTCACTGGTTTCTCCGCATTAAAATATGAAAACTACCCATATTTATGAATTAATTATTATTTTTGTATCCGCTTAGTTACTTTTAGTACAGTTTTTTGTATTTTACTAAGTTTTTAGTGCGTTTATTTGGCCTACGTATTACAATTGTGACTGTATATCATTACGTATTTCCCAATTTGCTTTATTTCATAAGCTTACTTTATTTTTAGTGAAGGTCTATTATATTTCATGACAGAAATAACCACACATCACGCTTCTCGTCGCCGTTTGTTAATTGCACTTGCAATTACCTGCTCATTTATGGTGATTCAATTAGTGGGTGCGTATTACGCAAACTCACTTGCAGTACTTGCTGATGCAGGGCATTTGTTTGTTCATAATAGCTCTTTGTTCATTGCTCTCATTGCGTCTAGCTTTGCTATTCATTTAGCTAAAACCTATAACGATGGCCATCAAAAAGCAGAGCTAATAGGGGGGTTGATCAACGGCGTTTTATACCTAGCCATTAGTTCACTTATTTTATATGAGGGCACTGAGCGCTTTATGCATCATAAAGGGGGACATGAGCTGGTTATTAATAGTTACTTAATGTCGGTAATTGCTGCTATTGGTTTTTTATTTCATGGCGCAGCGGCATGGGTGCTTTATAAAGGCCGTAAGGCGAGCATTAATGTGTATGCCGTGTTTTTACACTCGTTTTTTGATTTAATATCAACGGTTTCTACTTTTGCTGCTGGTGTACTTATATACTTAACAGGCTGGAATGTAATTGATATTTTATCGAGCATGTTAATTGCGTCTTTTGTCTTGTTTACCGGTATTAAGGTCATTGTTAGCTGTATCAAAGGGCTGCGTTCAAATAAAGCTAAGTTACCTAAAGTGGCCGATATTGAAACAGAAATAGCCACCATGGAACATGTTGAAAATGTGCACAATGTGACTGTTGTTCGTAAAAATAAAAAGGTGATAGTGGGGGCTCATGTGGTGTTAAAGCAACATTGCACTATAGAAAAGCATGATGAAGAGTGCCGCTTAAAGGTAATTAAACTGCTTGCAGATAAATTTAATGTGCGCAACAGCGTATTACAAATAGAAAGCTACGAATGCAAGCACATACACTAATGCGTTAAACCTAAAAGCGACTTAACTAAGTCGCTTTTAGTTTCATATCAAATCAATAATTTTTTCGAAGCACTCCGGGCTCATTAAATCGTTAGCACTCATAGGACGAGCGAAGTAGTATCCCTGTAGCTTATGACAACCTATATTTTTTAAAAACTCTAGCTGCTCCCGCGTCTCTACCCCTTCTGCAATACAATATAACTCTAAGTTTTCAGCGAGTGAGTAAATCGTTTTAATAATAGATTCATCCCCTTTATCAATACCAATACTATTAACAAAGCTTTGATCTATTTTTATCACATTAATTGGAAATTGACTCAAATAAGTTAACGATGAATAGCCAGTGCCAAAATCATCAAGAAACAGTTTGAACCCAGCAGCCTGTAAGCTTTTTAGTTGCTTAGCCGCTTTGTATTTATCTTCTAATAGCGTGTTTTCTGTAATTTCTAAACGAAGTTGTTGTGGTTTTATCTGTGCTTTTTCTAGTATGGAGCTGAGCTGCTGCGTTATGTTGGCCTTTAAAATATGTTTTGGAGACAAATTTAACGATATGTAAAACAACGGGTTAATGTTCAAAAGTGGAGCAAGCTCAGTAATTGCACGCTGTAAAGCTTGCTCAGTTAACATATCAATTATGCCAGTCTCTTCAGCAATAGGGATAAATAAAGCGGGAGAAACCGGTTTGCCTTGGTTTTCCCAGCGCATGAGTAATTCAACCCCACTTATTGTTTTATCTAGTGTATTAACAATAGGTTGATAGTGATTAAAAAACAGATTATCCCTAGCAGCATCTTTTAAGTCGTTTTCAAGAATAAGCTTTTGTTTAATTTGCTCATTCATTTTTTCATTAAAAAATTGAAATCCATTTCTGCCTGCTTGTTTAGCATGCATCATGGCAATATCTGCGTTACGTATGAGGGCATCGGTCGATGTTGCATCGTATGGGTACAATGCAATACCAATACTGGCTGATATATTAATAGCGAAGTCTTCAATAATAACCTTGTTAGCCAGCTCTTTGCTTATTTCGTTGAGGGTGTGTTGTAAAGAGGCCATTGAGGTAACGTTTTCAACTAACACTAAAAATTCATCACCACTTTGGCGGCCAAGTGTAGCGTCATCACCTAAGTATTGGCTCACTCGCTCGGTAATATTGCACAATAGTTTGTCACCCACTGCATGGCCAAAAGAGTCGTTGACGGGTTTAAATTTATCTAAATCTATAAATATAACAGCGCATTGCGAATCGTCTTTAGCGGCGCTTGTAATGGCATTTTCGATTTTTTGATTCATTAAACTACGATTAGGTAAGCCCGTTAACGCATCGTAATTAGCAAGGTAGCGTAACTCATTTTCAGCGCGTTTCTGCTCTGTTAAATCGGTAATAACAATAACATAATAACTGACTTTATCTTTTTCATTAGCAACGGCTGTGGCACTTAAATGAATAGGGTGTTTTTCGGCTTTTGTGGTCTTTACATAAGCATTTGTTTGCCAGTTTTCTTTTGGTTTAAGTGCTTTTAAAATTGTTGCAAACTCTCTACACTTAGCTTGACCAATGGCATTAATAAATAATTTTGAGGTAATAATCCCCTCTCTGCCTTCATCAGAAAATACATCCATAAAGCTGTTATTGGCTGAAAATGGCACGAGGTCTTCATCTAAAATTAGTAAAAAGTCATTTATTTGACTAAATGCTTCGCCTAATATTTTGGCTTGTTGTTCGTTTGCCAGCTGCTCGGTAATATTAGTAAAAATACCCGACACATAAAGAGGCTCTTTAGTGTCTTCATTATGAATAGTTTGTCCCAAATCATGAAACCATAACCAGTGCCCATCCTTGTGCCGTAAACGATAAGTAGCTTGCCAGTGTTTTTGCTTTGTTTGGTTTGTAAAAGTATTCCATTTACTTTGTAGCCTGCGACGCTCATCAGGATGCATAATATTAAAAAAACTACTTATATCGATGCGTTCAGGTAAGTTCTCGTAGCCAAGCTCTGCGCATCTATCTGTATTTACGGAGTTATCTGCAAAGCTATAGTTCCATACACCGCTTTTATTACTTTTTAGTGCCAGCTCAGTTTGTGTTTTAGAGTGCACAGCGGCGCGGTGAGCTTGTTCAATTGCAATTTTACGGCTTCGGTATTGCCAGAAAAATAAAAACAAAATAACAACAATAGCAATAAAATATAAGGTATATGCAATAGGAGACTGCCAAGGGGCGTAAGCTACACTAAATTTTAACTGAATGGGGTCACTTGTGATCACTCCATTTCGCTGTTGAGTAGACACAGACAAAATATAATCACCAGGTTGTAATTTAGTAAAAAACACCTGGTTAGATTTTAAATCGTTGTAGCTCAAAGATGAAGGGCCTGTAAGCTCAACTTTGTAGTAGGTTTTATTAATATTTTTATAGTCAAAATTTGAAAACCGAACCGTTAAGCCCATATCGTCGTGCTTAAGCATTAATGGATCAGTGCTGTATTTTGAAGGGGAGTAATTAAGGGCTTGTGAAAACAAACTAATATTAGTAATTGCTAAGTTATTATTGATTTTTCGCTGTTCATTATCAAACTGTTCTGGGTCAAACATTAGCACGCCGCTACGGTTACCAAACGCTAACTCGTTGTTGTGTAACCTTAATGCTGCTAGTGCTGTAAAGTGATTGTTATTTAAGCCATCTTTTATTGTGTACGTGGTGATGTTAAGCGTATCTAAATTAAGTTGATAAAGACCGTTATCAGTACTTATCCATAAAAAGTCTTTATTATCTGCAATAAGTTTAAAAATAGAGTTAGTATTTAATGAGTTGTGTTTATCAAATACATGCACTTGCTGATATGTTTTAGCGTTTACTGCAATTAAGCCTTCTTGGGTGGTGGCTAACCACAGCAGCTCTCGCTGAGCATCGTAATAATAATTCTCTACTGTATGGTAAAGATTGTTTTTTGCTGTTTTAGATTTAAAAATAGTAATTAAAGTCGCTGTTTCTTCGTTGTATCGATAAAGCGTGTCAGAGGTACTTAACAGTAATTCGCCAGGGAAAGCCTCAGAGGGGGTATGAAACGTATATGCAAGCATGGGCGATACCTGATCTTTTAGTCCATTAATAACTCGGTTTTCGCCTGTGTTACCATTAAATATATAAAAGTTATCATTGTTTATATAAGCAAAAGTATCGGGTGCAACTTGTGCAATGCCGAACGTATAGTTGGTATTTAACTTGTACTGAGTAATGTATTTGTTTTTTTCAAATGTTGTTGTTTCTTTATTAAAGAGATCGAGCCCGGAAAAAGTTGCTAGCCATAGGTAGTTATCGCCTTTGCCATATGCAGGGAAAATATCACCTATAGCCGATAGGCCATAAACCGCTTTGCTATCTTTAGATTGTAGATATAAGTCACTCTTTTGTGTTTCTAAGTTATACTGAACAAGCCCATCGTCAGTGCCTATCCACAGTAATTTACTATTATCTTGGTAAATAGTGTTTACAATATTATTTTCAGGTAAGGTTATTTTTCTAAACTTTTTTGTTTGTGCTGCCCAAGTAAATATTCCATGTGTTCTAGAGCCTAACCAAAGTAAGCCTGACTCATCAAACATAATATCGTTTATCGTGTTCTCTGTTACGTTGTAGTTACTATCTTTGAAGTTTAAAATAGGGCTAATGCTTGTGTTTTTTCTATCGAATTCAAATAACCCACTTTCTGTGGCAATAAACTCACCATACGGTGTGTTTATATAATCCCAAATATTATAGTCACTTATCAAAGTTGTTAATGCTGAAGGGTTTATATTTTTAATTTCATCAAAAGCAATCCGATACATTCCTTCAACCGTACCAATTAGCAAACCGAGCTCATCATCTATGGATAAAAATTTAACATTGTTGCTATCGTTTGTAACTTCTTGAATGTCGTTAAGTGTTATTTGTTGTAGGTCGTTATTGGCAAAGTTATAAACATATAGCCCCTGATCGGCACCAATATACAATGTGTTTTGGTATAATGATAATGCTCTAATAAACATATTTTCATTAGGCAAAGATGAGATGAGTGTTAGATCTTTTGATGTTTTACCATATCGGTAGATGTGCGAATCAATAGAAAAATAAAAATGCGCCTGTTGTTCAGCAACAGCCTGAACAGGAGAGAACTTTTCTTGATTTTGGTTTAAGTGCCCTGAATATATTAGCTCTGCTTGCAAGGTATTAGGGTTAATCAAATAACTTCCTGCAAGTTGAGTATTAACCAGAATTTGGCCGTCAATTGCTTTATAAATACTATTAATGTAGTTATTTTTTAAACCCAATTCGCTCTCGTAAGGCGTGACTTGGTATCCGTCGAATCGGTATAAACCTTTAGTTGTAGCAATCCATACATAGCCGATGTCATCTTGGAGTGATTTCACTATAAAGCTTTGCGACAATTGTTCGTTGTTAGTGATACGTTGTAATTGTTCTGAATAAGTTTGTGAAGCAAAGCTATGCTGCGAGCAAACAAATAAAAACATATAAACAATAAAGAAAAACTTACTCAAAAGCACTTACCCTTACAATGAACAAGGTTGGTATTAAATATTGGCGTAATATAACTTGAGTTTAATTCAAAAATTACAAAAAGCATTAAATGTAAACTATTTGTTGTGTTTTTGTTGATGTGTTACAAGGTTAATTTGATTATAACGTAAGGACATAGTATGAATTACGCAGGAAATATTAAAGCAGAGCACAGTTTACTTTTAGTTATCGACTTACAAAGTAAGTTAGCACCAGCGATTGCTTCGTTTAACGACACGCTAGATTGTGCTCTGCAGTTAGCAAAAGCAAGTGCTATTCATCAAATTCCTTCAATAATTACAGAACATTATAAAAAAGGACTAGGTGAAAGTGATGAGAAAATAAAATCTGCGTTACCTAATGCACACTATTTTGAAAAAATTAACTTTAGTGCCTGTGTGCAAGAGGGGTTTTTAGATACTCTTGCGCAGTTAAAGCGCCCGCACATAGTTGTTATTGGCACTGAAGCGCACGTTTGTGTGTTACAAACATGCTTAGATTTATTGCAGCAGGGTTATGCGGTCACTGTGGCAGCTGATGCAGTAGCATCAAGAAACACAGAGCACAAAGCTATTGCACTAGAACAGCTTCGTCAAGCCGGTGCTATAGTGTCTTGCGTAGAGACCATCATATTTCAATGGACAACAAAAGCAGGGACGTCTACCTTTAAACAAATACTACCAATTGTTAAGTAGCGCATTAAAAACGGTTTTAAATCAAATAATTTGAACTTTTGTTTGATTTAAAATAATAAACAGCGAGCTGTTTTGAGTTCAGGTAACGGCTGAACGTGTTTAATTTAGAACACAATTAATTTAAGGTTTTTATGTCTAGTGTAAGTCGGTTATTTACAATTATTTTTAGTCTTTTGTTTATTGAGTCTATAGGTATTGGTCTTTATTTTGGCACCCTGACAGAAGCATTTCTTGTCGGCTTACCGTTATGTTTGCTCCCCATTTGGCTTTTAAAAACCCAACCTGATAGCAAAATGACCCCGCATGTTGTTGCGGCTGCAATTATGATGTTTTCATTTTTACATATTCAACAAGCCTATGGCCTTATTGAAGTGCATTTCGAAATATTCATTTTCTTAGCCATGCTAATAATGTTCATACAGTGGCGAGTGTTTATTACCGCTATTGTGTTTGTAGCTATACACCATTTATCTTTTTACTACCTGCAAACACAAAATACTGGTTTTTACGTATTTGATCCAGACCGACTCGCTTTTTCAACTGTGCTTATTCACGCAGCGTATGCCATTGTGGAAGCGATTGTGGCCGGTTTTATTGCTAAAACACTGCAGCTTGAACGCCGTGCTGGTTTATCGTTAAGCTATGCCACAGAGCAAATAATGCAAGATCCAAATCAAGTTAAGCTTTCTATGCGAGCAGATGACACAACAAGCAAAGCGGTAGTTGGTTTTAATACTTTACTTGAGTACTTATCAGATGTGATTAAGCAAGTTCAAGTACAGTCTGACTCTTTAAAAAATAACTCTAAAGAACTTATTCATGTTCATGATGAGTTAGCCAATAGCGCGCAGCAACGAAACGCGCAAACAGATGATATTGCTAATTCAGGCTCACAAGTTGCGCATGGCTTTAAGTTAGTTGAACAAGAAAGCGATACTTTAAAACAACAAGTTAATAGTATTACTGAATCAGCCAATGTTGCGCTGGAAGAAGTATCACAAACCGACAGAAAAAGCACCGAGCTACTCACCTTGTTAACAAATACTGAAGAGCAGTTGAGCCATTTAGTGGCCGCTGGCGATGTTATTACTAGCTTACTCAATGAGATTTCAGGCATAGCCGACCAAACTAATTTATTAGCCCTTAATGCTGCAATAGAGGCCGCACGAGCGGGGGAGCATGGCAGAGGGTTTGCTGTTGTTGCCGATGAAGTACGCTCGCTTGCAAATAGCAGCCAAGCAACAACAACCAAAATAGCGTCTACGCTTACTGATCTGGTAAATAATAGTCGCACGTCAACTCAATCTATGAATCAATGTGTAGAATTTGTGGTTGATTTAACAAAAATAAGCGCAACGATGAAAGAAAAAATTTCGTCAATGAGTGATCAAATTCAAGCGGTATCTGCCAGTACTAACTCAGTCGCTCAAGTGGTTGCCGAGCAGGCTGGAAATACAGAGCAAATAGCAATGAGTACAGATCAAATGCGCCAAAATCAGTATCAAGAGACTAAAATAGTTGAGCAGTTAACGGCTAAAGTACAGCTGATAGACGTAAGTATTGATGTATTAGAGCAAAGTATTGCAAAATTTAAGTAAGTCTCGTTATTTCACCATTAGCTTAATTTGTATATGGCTTGCTTTTGTTGTGTCGGCACTTGTTTACTTTCAGCTAGGGCAGCTAAAGCCCTTTGATGAGGGTAATATGCTTAAACAACAAAACTGGTTTTCGCAATTTAAAAACCAAGTATTGTGGCAAAACAAAGACAGTGCTCAACTTGTGATTATTACGCAAGAAAATTGCGGCTGTACAATTCAAGCACAGCCTCATTTATCAGCCCTGCAACGCTTTGCTACAAGCCAAGGCGTTGAAGTGCAAAATTTTGTATTAAATAATGAGTTAAAGTCAGTGATCCCTGCCACACCTGCCGCCGTTTTAATTGATAAAAATGGTGAGTTTGTTTATGCAGGGCCTTTATCTGAAGGGCTGGCATGCTCTCAAGGTAGTGGCTTTGTGGAAACCGTTATTAGTAATTTACAGGCCGGATTTAACTCATCATTATTAATAGCGGATACAAAAGGCTGCTATTGTGTAAATAACGCCTAAATCATATACCCTTATATAAAAAGCGCTTACAACTAACTTGTATAAAAGTAGGTAAGCGCTTTTTATTGTTTAACGATTAAAGAGTGATTTAAACGTTATTTAATCATTATATAGCCACTAAACCATAAATACCCAACAGTACAAAAACACTGGCTGCTATCGCTCTTACGGTATTTAATGGAATTCTTTTTAGTAACGCCTTACCGGCATAAATAACAGGGACATTGGCAATTAACATGCCTACTGTAGTACCCACCGTAACCCAAAGTACTGATTGATATTGTGCACCGAGCAACACGGTTGCAATTTGTGTTTTGTCCCCAATTTCAGCAATAAAAAATAAGATTAAGGCCACTAAAAATGCACCATAGCGGTCGTATTTATGGCTCACTTCTTCATCTTTATCTGGAATAAGTAGCCACAGCCCTACCACAATAAAGCTTATATTGACTATCCAAGGTAAGTATTCGACGGCAAAGTTCCCGCTTAGCCAATCACCAAACCATGCAGATAAACCATGATTAATAATAGTAGCAGCGAGAATGCCTAAAATAAGTGCAATTTTATTATGAAAGCGAGCAGCTAATAGTAAAGATAAAAGCTGGGTTTTATCGCCTATTTCAGCAAGGGCAACAGTGACGGTAGAGGTTAAAAAAATATCCATTAATATAATCTTCAGGCGGGAATACTAAACCAAGGCAAACAGCTATCTCCCGCCATGAGGATAGTGTCTACCTAGGTCTCGCCGATAACGCTTGCTACAACATTACAAACTTACCATGCATATGAGATGCAATTATGTTGATAAGTTTACTCATTACTGAGCGGGCTACTCCCCTAAGAGGGAAGCGATTATTCCACAAAGTTTAAAGCAGGTAAATATATGCGGGTAACTTTTAAATTTAAAAGGTGGCTTTGTGGCGTTAGTGCACAAATAAACTTGCTTTTGGCTATCAAGTTAGCTGTAATAATAAACAGAAGGAAGTTGAACAATTTGAAATTATATGAACGTGTAAAGGAATTTAAATATGCAATCAACTGTCGTTAAATCAACAATGGCAACCATTCAAAATGGAGTTATGAAAGCGGACGGAAAGTTTTGGATTACGCAAACCGACTTAAATTTTGAACCTTTTAATGAAAAATTAGGGTTAGAACCATATACAATTGCCCGTGATACAATTTTAAAAGTGGTTGAATGTAAAGGCAAAGGCGCAGGCCTTGTTCCAATAACAGCTGATGCGATAGAGGTTTTCACGCAAGATGGCAGCTCGTATCAGTTTATACTCTCAAACCCCAGTGATTGGATAAATATATTGTCAAATCAAACTAGTGCTTAAAGTAACAAGCATGCCATCATTTAATCATTGTAAATGATTGAATGATGGCAAATGATTTTTTCATTTAGGTATCAGCTGCAATATGCGGCAAAATGAAAGTACCTAAACTTTAAATACATTAACTTGCCCTTGTAGCATTGCCGCAAGCTGTGCGAGTTCCTGCGATGCCTGTGCATTTTGCTGTGAGTTTTCGCTAACCGACGTGATACTCGCGCTAAACTCATTAATATTACTGCTTAGCTCATTTGCGACCATTTTTTGCTCCTGTGTTGCGGTTGATATTTGAGTATTCATATCTGCAATTTCAGTAACTTCACGGTTAATTTCGCTGAGCACCTGCGAAGAATAATTAGCATGGTCAACACTCTCTTTAGCGCTGCTTTCAGCGTTACCCATGGCATTAACAGCTTGCTGAGCCATGCCTTGTCGTTTAGTGATCATTTCATTAATGCTAGCAGTTGCCTTTTGAGTATTGTGGGCAAGTTGCCTTACTTCATCGGCTACAACGGCAAAACCACGACCAGAATCGCCAGCTCTTGCTGCTTCAATAGCTGCATTTAAAGCTAACAAGTTAGTTTGCTCAGCAACGCTTTGAATCATCATAACAACTTGGTTTATATCATTGGTTTGTGTATTTAGATCTGTAATGAGCTGCGTATTAGTATTAACCAAAGTTGAAAGCGTATTTATTGACTCGATATTATCAGCAACAGCTTGTTGCCCTTGACCTGCCTTAATGTCGGCACTTGTTACCTTGTCTGAGGTTGTTTGCGCGTTTTGAGCAACTTGTTCTATTGCACTGCTCATTTGAGTAATTGCAGTTGCAATCATAGCTGATTGTTGCTCTTGCTGCGTTGCTGAACTGGCAACCTGAATACTAATAGAGTTCATTTCTTCAGCTGCAGAGGCAAGTGTCAGTGTTGCGCCTGCCATATCTTTTACTAAACCTTGGATCCGAAGTAGCATATCATTAAAGTTAGATGCGGTATCTGCAATCTCATCCTTACCTTGAACCTCAGCACTAGCTGTTAAATCAGCATTGGTCGCAATGTGCGTTATGGTATCGCGTAATGACATTAATGGGTTTTGTATCGAAGAATAAATAAAGTAAGCAACAATCAGTAACAGTAAAATCAATATCGCGATTATCACACTCATTATCAATTTTATAAATTGATAATTCTCATCAGCTTTAACTTTAAAATCACTTGCTTCTTTAAGTTGTAAATCAATTAAAGCTTGGTAGCTGGCACTCAGCGGATCAAATAATTGGTAAAGCTCATAAACAAATTGCTTTTGTGGGATTAATAAAAACTCACCACTATTAATACTTACAATTAAATTTTTCAAGTGCGTAAGCACAGGCTGTAGTTTACTTTCAACATTATCTACTAAGCGCTTTTCTTCAGCTGTTAGCTGTGTGCTCAGGTAGGCTTTCCATTCATTATCAGCCGTATTTCTAGCATCATTAATATTCGCTAAAAGCGCTGATTTGGTAATAGACTCAGCACGATACTTGTGAAGTAAGTCAACAATATTTACAGCGTAATCATCAGACACATGTTTAATTTGCTTAAGTGGTACGACACGATCGTCGTATAAACTATCAATCCCTGCTACTAACCTTCCCATTATTTGCAAGACGCCAAGCAAGTTATGTTTTGATTGAAGTTCCGCTTAGCGCTGTGAGTTAAACCATTCTATGCAACACACAGCTTAAATCGCTGCGCAGGTGTTTCGTATTCTAGTATTTTTCGCGAACTCTCATTGCCAAGGTGATTATGGATCGCATGGCTTCGCTACTTATCTGATCTACGTCAAAAGGGAGGTTGGTTAAGCCGAAGGCGCCACCCAATAGAGTTTCTAAGCATCAATTTAATAATGAAAAACTTACTCAAAGAAGGCGTTCATTAAACTTTAATGAAAAAATGATTGAGCACAGACTGACAGTATCGTTCAAACAATATTCCTATTAATTTCTTTTTTAATGATTACTATCGCGCTTACTGTATAATTAATTTATTATATAACCAATTTGTTATGGAGTGGTTATGAAAGTTCTATTTTTATGCACTGAAAACTCGGCTAGATCTATCATGGCCGAGGCGTTGTTAAAACATCATGGTAAAGGTGAGTACGAGGTTTACAGTGCTGGTACTGAGCCAAATAATGTGGACAGCCGAACGCTGTCAGCTATTGAACACTTTGGGTTGCGTACCGATGGTTTACGCTCAAAACACCTTGATGAAGTTAGCAATATCCATTTTGATTTTGTTATTACCCTGTGTGATAAAGCGGCAAAAGAGTGCGATAGCCGAGTTAATGGCACTAATTGCCTTGCATGGGATTTTCCTGAGCCTCGCTCCCGCAAAGAAGCCAATCCGTTTGAAAAAACACTACAAGAGCTAAATGAACGGCTCAAAATGTTTTTGCTAACAAAAGAAAAGCAAAAACTAGCGCCAATCACACCAACTACTTTTTACAAAGCGCTAGCTGATGATATTCGTTTGAAAAGTCTATTAATTATTGCTGTTGAGGGTGAAGCTTGTGTTTGTGAGCTAATGACTGCTCTGAGTGAAGAGAGCCAACCTAAAGTTTCTCGTCACTTAGCACAACTCAGAAAAACGGGCATTTTATCCGATAGAAAACACCAGCAATGGGTTTTTTATTCGATAAATCCAACACTACCAGAGTGGATGAAGCAAACTATTACATCAACGGTAGTGAATGATCCCATTTTCATTGAACAAGAGCTAGCCAGATTAAATGCGATGGGTGATCGTCCCACGCGTGTAGCAAGCTGCTGTAACTAGGGAGTATTGTTATGGGAATTTTTGAACGCTATTTATCTGTTTGGGTCGCTATATCAATTGCTGCAGGTGTCTCATTGGGGGTTATTTACCCGCCGTTTTTTGAAGCAATCGCAGAGCTCGAAGTGGCGCATGTTAATATCGTCGTTGCCATCTTCATTTGGGTAATGATCTACCCAATGATGGTACAAATAGATTTCTCAACAATTAAAGAGGTGGGTAAAAATCCACAAGGACTGGTGTTAACTTTAGTGATTAACTGGCTTATCAAACCATTTTCTATGGCTGCATTGGGTTGGCTTTTCTTCGAAGGATTGTTTGCCGACTTTGTTTCGCCAGAAACCGCGCAAGAATACATCGCAGGAATGATTTTACTTGGCGTAGCGCCATGTACAGCAATGGTATTTGTCTGGTCCCAACTTACTAAAGGTGACGCAAACTACACCTTGGTTCAGGTATCGGTTAACGACATTATCATGATTTTTGCTTTCGCCCCACTTGCAGGATTACTGCTGGGGGTATCGGATATTCATGTGCCGTGGGGAACTTTGTTTACCTCTGTTGTGTTGTACGTATTACTGCCTTTAATTGCAGGGATATTGACCAGAAAGCACCTAAATGCCTCAGGTCGTGATGAAACAACTATCACAACCTTGTTAGAAAAGTTAAAACCATTTTCTGTCATTGGTTTACTAGCCACAGTTATACTGTTGTTCGGCTTTCAAGCTAACACTATTTTAGAGCAACCACTCAATATTTTGCTAATCGCGATTCCGCTGGTTATTCAAACTTATGGCATTTTCATCATTGCCTATTTTATTGCGCTAAAAATCAAGCTTAAACATAACATTGCAGCTCCATCGTGCTTAATTGGTACATCAAATTTCTTTGAGTTAGCTGTAGCTGTAGCTATTTCTCTTTTTGGCCTCCATTCCGGTGCAGCACTGGCTACAGTCGTTGGTGTACTTGTAGAGGTGCCTGTGATGCTATCTCTTGTTGCCATAGTTAACAGAACAAAACATTGGTTTAACTAATAATTAGAGGATCTTTATGCAAACTCACCCATTTGACAAACTGACACTTGATAACGGCGCTAGCTTTATTTTCACGCCATGCCCAGGAACGAAAGACGTAGACTTAACGACATCAGTAAAGCAATTGAAAGGTGCAGGAGCGCAAGCGATTGTCACTTTAATGTATGATATAGAAATAAAGAAAAACGAGGCCGAAACACTTCCTCAAGTTTGTAACGAACAAGGCATAAAATGGTTTCAGTTACCTATTTTAGATGATGATGCGCCTAGTGATGACTTTGCAACGGCGTTCAGATCTCACCTTGATGATGTGTTAGTTATTTTGCGTAATCAGGGCACGATAGCTGTGCACTGTAAAGGCGGTTCAGGTCGCACGGGCTTAGTGATTGGCATACTGATGTATGAGCTAGGTTACAACAAGACAAGTATTATTAATCAAGTACAGAAAGTACGCCCTAAGGCGCTTTCTAACCCTGTGCAACTTTCATTTTTTAATGAATATCAAAAAGTAGGAGTTTAACCATGACAATTAAAATTGGTATTAACGGTTTTGGCCGCATGGGCCGATTAACGCTTAGAGCAGCCTTTGGTTGGCAAAACATTGAGTTTGTGCAAATCAACGATCCTGCTGGCAACGCAGAAACACTGGCACACCTATTAAAATACGATTCAGTGCATGGCACTTGGTCACATGATGTATCTAATGATGACAACAATGTGATAATCAACGGTCAAGCTATTCGGGTCACTCAAAATAAAGTAATTAATGATACGGATTGGTCTGAATGTGATGTCGTCATTGAAGCATCAGGTAAAATGAAAAAAATCGATCTGCTGCAAGCCTACTTAGATCAGGGTGTTAAGAAAGTAGTGGTCACTGCACCAGTGAAAGAAGAAGGCGTACTCAATGTGGTGATGGGGGTTAACGACCACCTTTATAATGCTGAACAGCATGCCATTGTAACAGCTGCGTCTTGCACCACAAATTGCTTAGCACCAGTGATAAAAGTATTACAGGATAAAATCGGTATCAAACATGGTTCAATGACAACCATCCACGATATAACTAATACTCAAACGATTTTAGATGCACCGCATAAAGATTTACGTAGAGCGCGTGCCTGTGGCATGAGCCTTATTCCAACCACTACAGGCTCAGCAACGGCTATTACCCATATTTTCCCTGAACTAAAAGGCAAGCTAAATGGTCATGCCGTTCGCGTACCACTGGCAAATGCATCAATAACTGATTGTGTATTTGAAGTGGAACGTCCAACAACTGAAGCTGAAATTAACGCTTGGCTGAAAGAAGCGGCTGAAGGCGAGCTAAAAGGTATTTTGGGCTATGAAGAAAAGCCGCTAGTGTCAATTGATTATAAAACTGACCCGCGTTCAAGCATTATCGATGCGCTATCAACAATGGTCGTCAACACCACTCAGGTTAAGCTGTATACATGGTATGACAACGAGTGGGGATACGCCAATAGAACAGCTGAGCTTACTCGTAAAGTGGGTCTATCAATAAAAGGGTAAAGTGACACTATGAAGCGCTTGGCATCATTATCAGACGATATTAAACAATACCTCGTGGTCACAGGCAATTATTGGGCATTTACCTTAACGGATGGCGCACTACGTATGTTAGTAGTGCTTCATTTCCATGCTTTAGGTTATAGCCCGCTTAGTATTGCTATGCTGTTTTTGTTTTATGAAATCTTTGGTGTTGTAACCAACTTGATTGGCGGCTTCTTAGGTGCTCGTTTAGGGCTAAATAAAACCATGAACATTGGTTTGGCTATTCAAATTGTTGCCTTGCTCATGCTAGCTGTTCCCTCTGAATGGTTAACAGTTGTATATGTAATGATTGCCCAAGCGCTTTCTGGTATTGCCAAAGACTTAAATAAAATGAGTGCTAAAAGTGCTATCAAGTCGTTGGTTACCGATGGGCAAGAAGGCACGCTTTTCAAATGGGTGGCAATATTAACAGGCTCTAAAAATGCTTTAAAAGGTGTGGGCTTTTTCTTAGGTGGTTTACTGTTAACCTTATTATCGTTTAAAGGTGCAATGCTGCTGATGACGGGTGGTTTAGCACTTGTATGGTGTTACAGCCTTTACGCTTTAAAAAGTGATTTAGGAAAAGCGAAGAGCAAACCTAAGTTCACCGATATATTCTCAAAAAGTTGTTCAATTAACCTCTTGTCGGCTGCACGACTATTCTTATTTGGTGCGCGTGATGTCTGGTTTGTGGTTGCACTGCCCGTATTTTTGTCGCAAGCCTTTAATTGGGATCATTGGACGGTAGGCGGCTTCTTGGCACTATGGGTGATTGGTTACGGTTTCGTACAATCTATCGCACCTAAGGTAATGAATCTCAAAGAAGGGTTTTCGCCTGCTATAGAAACAACCAAATGGGCGAGTTTACTGGCACTGGTTACATTAGGTATAGCCTTATCCCTGTATTTTAATTGGCAAGTAAAAACAGTGCTCATTGCTGGTTTAATGTTGTTTGGTGTACTGTTCGCTATTAATTCATCGCTGCACAGTTATTTGATTGTTAGCATGGCCGATGCCGACGGTGTTTCTCTCGATGTTGGCTTTTACTATATGGCTAATGCGATGGGGCGTTTGATTGGTACAGTATTGTCAGGCTGGATTTTCCAGCTATATGGATTAGCGGCTTGTTTAGCGATATCGTTTGTATTTATTGCACTGGCTGGGATTTTCTCAACAAAGTTACCAACAACTGCAACTAAATAAGCATATAGCTGATTTAATAACTATCCTATGGCACTCATCCGTCAGGGATAGTTAACCACTCCATGATGGTAATAAGCTTTTAGCTTAATGGTTGTATTGTGACACAAAACTACTGCTTTTCTATAATAAGTGAACGTATAAATTAGCTCAAAGGCACCTATAAAGTATTTACCCTAAAGCGTTTTAGGCAGAAACGAGTTATACCGCATGATTGAAATTGGCACTGAGCCGAACCTCGGCTGTTTGGCGATAAGCAGTCAGTCGGGTTTCTTTGTTTGACGTGAAGTTTTATCCGTATGGCTATTAGCGTATTGGCGTTTTTTCAATCCATTCTTAAAATTTATTTTGTTGTTATTTTTGAGTAGTTTCGTTTATAACATGATATTTTTTAAAGATAACTACTGGCGAATCTTAATCCCTTAATGAAAGCTAATGCCGGACCACAGATAAGGAAATAGGTATAAAATGGACACTATTTTGGAATAGTTTGTTTGCTAAATTAAATGTTTGCGTGTTGATAAAGTTGACCCTCCTGAAACAGAAGGCTACCACGAGTTTGTTATCACGAATGCCTAACAAGAGGCTGTGGTGGGCGTTACCAATGTCTGCTTATGGCACAGACTGTGTGAAAACTCTGATCACCTTTTGGTCTAAGTATGTTCTGCTTATGATCTATTAATCTATACAT
>NZ_JALNTH010000054.1:0-40032 GCF_023161935.1 Pseudoalteromonas sp. 2CM28B | reverse complement strand
TGTCCCCATCGTCTAGAGGCCTAGGACACCGCCCTTTCACGGCGGTAACAGGGGTTCGAATCCCCTTGGGGACGCCACTTACTATTTTAGTAGTGTATAAAGCTATTACTTCCTCAGCGCTATCCAGTGCATTAATTTCTACCGTTTATCCGTTAAAATTTAAGTTTTACACTTTTAATTTCCTTCAATATCTAAAAACCTATCTATTTAATTAATAATCACCTACGTATAACTTCTTAGGCTTTCAAAACCGATCCGCAATAATAATTATTCATTTACAGTGATAAATTTTTTGCTAGCTGCGTTAAAAATACATACTTATAACTTCATGTGTAGATAAAATGGATAGCATAACTAAATTACAAATTACTCTTAAACATATCTATTCATCCTTTAAATAGCTTACTCAATAAAGCCAGTACAAAATATTCAGCATTTATAAAGCGCTGTGCTGCTAGCCTTTTAGTTTAATTTCTCATTATTAGGAGTTAATTATGGCAAGTGGTTGGGCGCGTGATGGCGCAATTCAAGATCAAATCGATGCAAGTGTTAACGACGCAGTGCAATATGCAAGGCAAAATTTAATCTCAGGCGCGAGTGCTGAATTCTGTGATGAGTGTGATTGTGAAATACCACAGGCACGCAGGTTAGCGCTGCCAGGTGTTAGGCACTGTGTGGCGTGTCAAAGTGAGCTTGAGGCTAAAGGCAAAGGCGTTGCTGGCGTAAACCGCCGAGCAAGTAAAGATAGCCAACTAAGGTAAAGGTGCGACTAAGCACCTTTTTGATAAATTTTATTGCCTAGTGAGCTTTGTTCTTCTTTTTCTGAATAAGCTCAATTGAATAGCCATCAGGGTCTTTCACAAAAGCAATTTCTGTTGTGCCGCCTTTTACTGGCCCCGGTTCTCGACTGACGTTTCCACCAGCGGCCTTTATGTCGTCACATGCCTTGTATATATCGTCAAATTCAATAGCTATATGGCCATACGCATTACCAAGATCGTAGCTATTTTCATCCCAATTATAAGTAAGCTCTAATACAGTATTACTATCCTCTTCACCATACCCTACAAAAGCTAATGTATAACGATACTCTTCGTTGTCAGAACGGCGTAATTCTTTCATTCCTAAAATCTGTGTATAAAAAGAAAGTGACTTTTCTAAGTCGGCTACACGCAACATTGTGTGTAATAAACGCATTTAGGTTACCTCTGTGAGTTTAAATTTAAATAGGTGTGGAGCATAGCGTCTTTATGGGGTATCCATAACCGCATTGCAAAGGCCTGAGCCAGCCATATACCTAGAGGCTTATTTTACCTCAACTGTGAACAATAAGTTTATATTAACCAGCTATTTGCGCACTCATTGCGTTAAATTTACTTGCAATAAGCCTAGCTATTGCCGCGCAAGTGGCTTTGCCTTCACTGAAAACCTCGGCTTGTGAAATAAATTAAAATATCAGTACGATTTAATACGTAAGTAAACTTCTTAACCTGAGTTCGGGCAATGTAAGCCAAATGTGGGCAAGGCTCGGCATTTACAACCACGCATTGCCATAATATTAGCACACTAAATTAGTGGTTTTACCAACAATGGGTTAGTGAACAATGTAATTATAGCCACGCTATTTATACGAGTTTATAAAGTTGTTGCACTTATTGGTCAACCTATTTTTTATTAAGCTCTAACCAAAGAAGGGAAAAGTGCGTTGAATTAATTTCATTTCCATACTACCTATAACTAACTGTTTATTATTGTTATTTTGTTAACTTGAAATAAATTGTAAATTACCTTGGTTTACAAAGTTAACTTATTGGTTGACAAGATTGGTGTATGGTAATACAGTTTTTACATACCAATTGGTAAGTTGCTTGGTTTTAGCTTCTCCAAGGTATTAATAAATAATCAAAGCAATGCTAAGCATAACGAAATAAATACGTAACCGGTCAACAATATACAGCGTGTAATCACTCTGTTTTTATTCGCTCAAATGGTAATAACGCGGCGGGTTACCTATTCAAACGAACATGCTCAGGGTTACTTTAGCAAATTGAATTAAACGACACAGCGTACCTATTTATGGGGTAAATCATTACTCGTACTCATAAAAGCACGCGCCATCATATTTAGGAGTTATTCATGTCTAAACCAGTAATCGGTTTTATCGGCCTTGGCTTAATGGGCGGCAATATGGCCGAAAACTTACAGAACAAAGGCTATGAGCTTATTGTTATGGATTTAAACAAAGATGCGGTTGCTGCATGCGTTAGCAGAGGCGCAAAAACAGCAAGCACTGCAAAAGAGCTTGCACAAGGTGCAGACATAATTATGTTTTGTTTAACAACATCAGCAGTTGTTGAAAAAATTGTGTACGCAGAAGATGGCATTTTAGCGGGTATTAAAGAAGGCGCGGTATTAATTGATTTTGGTACATCAATTCCTTCGTCTACTAAAAAAATTGGTGCTGATCTAGCCGCTAAAGGCGCAGGCATGATTGACGCACCACTAGGGCGTACTCCAGCCCATGCTAAAGACGGCCTATTAAATATTATGGCAGCGGGCGATATTGACACCTTCAATAAAGTTAAACCTGTACTTGAAGATCAAGGCGAAAACGTATTTCACCTAGGTGAGCTAGGCGCAGGGCATACAACTAAGTTAATCAATAACTTTATGGGTATGACCACAGTATGTGCTATGTCACAAGCGTTTGCTGTAGCAGACAAAGCCGGTGTAGACCGCCAGCAACTATTTGACATTATGTCGACAGGGCCTTCTAGCTCTCCATTTATGCAATTTTGTAAAAACTACGCGGTAGACAATGTAAGCGACCTTGGTTTTTCAATTGCCAATGCAAACAAAGATTTAGGCTACTTCCTACAAATGGTTTCAGACCTTGGGACTGAATCAAAAATTGCTGAAGGTTCATCTGCTAACTTACAAGCGGCATTTGATGCAGGTATGGGGCAAGGCAACGTACCAGAAATTTTTGATTACTTTAAAACTCTAGAAAAGTAATACCGACAACATTGGGTGCTTTAACGTAGTTAAAGCACCAAAACACACACAACATCAATTGGCTAGATTTAACCTGCTTTGTGCAATGAGTGCAGCATTACTATTGATAAGGCATTACTTCCGGTCACACTGAAAAAGAGTTATCTATGCGTTTAATTAATATAATAAAGCTTAGCCTAGTTCTTATTGGGTGCACATCCACACAATTGGCAGCCAAAGATTATTTTGTAGACACTAAACAAGCTTTTCAAGAAATCTCTGACAAACTCGTTGCCGGCGATAAAATAACTCTCAAAGACGGTACGTGGTCTAATTTCGAAATTTTATTACAAGGCCAAGGAACCAAAAACGCCCCTATAAAGCTTACAGCGCAAACCAAGGGTAACGTTATTTTATCAGGGCAATCTAATTTAAGACTGGCGGGTTCGTATTTAGAAGTGTCAGGGCTTGTATTTAAAAATGGTTATACGCCTAGCTCAGCCGTTATTGAATTTCGTAAAAATAAAGATGAGCTTGCTACTCACTCCCGCGTAACACAAGTCGTTATCGATAACTACAATAACCCCGATAAACGAGAATCAGACTATTGGGTGGCTCTATATGGTAAACACAATCGTTTTGATCACAGCCACTTAGTAGGTAAACGTAACAAAGGCGTTACGGTTGCAGTAAGGCTTAATAGTGAGCAAAGCCAACAAAACCACCATCAAATTGATCATAACTTCTTTGGCTATCGTCCTACTTTTGGATCTAACGGCGGTGAAACACTGCGCATTGGTACTAGCCACTATTCATTAAGTGATTCATTTACCGTAGTTGAAAACAACTACTTTGAACGTACTAACGGCGAAGTAGAAATAATCTCGGTTAAATCAGGGAAAAACCAAATCCGCAATAATGTGTTTTTTGAATCTCGCGGCACACTAACGCTGCGCCATGGTAATGGCAATATTATAGAAGAGAACGTTTTTTTTGGTAACGGTGTAGATCACACAGGTGGCATTCGCATCATTAATAAAAACCAAACAGTAAAAAATAACTACTTAGAAGGTTTAACAGGCTACCGTTTTGGCAGTGGTTTTACGGTTATGAACGGCGTACCTAACTCACCAATAAATCGCTACCATCAGGTAGAAAACGCGACAATTGAAAACAATACCTATGTAAATGTGCGTCATATACAACTTGGCGCAGGTAGCGATAGCGAGCGTAGCGCTGCACCAATTAATAGCGTAATGAAAAATAACCTTATTATTAATCAAAATGGCGAGCAGCCTTTTACAACCTTTGATGATGTAAGCGGTATTAAATTTAGTGAAAATGTAGCTAATACCCAGGTATTAAAAGAGTTAAATTACGGTGTTAAACAGCAAAATGTAACACTAACCAGAGCTAGTAACGGTTTACTGTATCCTGAATCAAGCAAAATTAGTGCAGGTGCTAAACGCGGTTTAAAGGTGCTAAAAAAGGCCGATACCGGCGTTAGCTGGTATCCAAAAACAGAGCAAGTTGTGGCATTTGATACGGGTAAAACTCACCAGGTTAAAGCAACTGCAGATGCCTTACTTAACGCAATCAATGCAGCCCAAACGGGTGATGTATTAGAGCTTGCAGATGGACAATACGATGTATCTAAACTCGTTAAAATTACAAAAGTGCTTACCCTCAAGGCTAAACATACTGGCAAAGCTAAGCTGACCTACCAACGCTCCACCTTATTCGAAATTCATGATGGCGGTAGCTTAAAGCTAGATGGTTTAGTTATCTCGGGTGAAAACGCACCTGATGCCATTAATAATAGTGTGGTACGTACTAAAAAGTGGGGCATGGTTGATAACTACCGCTTTGAAATATACAACTCACAATTAACTAATCTTAATATTAATCACTCATTTCACTTTTTTGTAACGGGTAAAGGGGCGATGGCAGATGAAATCACGTTAGTAAATAACACCTTTAAAAATGTGACTGGCGATATTTTACGTCTTGATACCGAAATAGAAGACTTAGGTATTTATAACGCAGAGTATGTAACACTTAAAAGCAATACCTTTAATGAGGTAGCCGGTGGAGTCGTTAAGTTATACCGAGGTGGAAGTGATGAAAGCACCTTTGGTCCGCATTTATTAATGACCAATAACACCCTAACTAAAGTAGGTTTAGGTAAGCGCAACAAGGCGCAAGCGAGTGTGTATGCGCACGGTGTACAAGTCACAAATATTGCAAGCAACGTATTTGAAAAATCGGCACCGATTAAAATTGAGCACACGGTTGGTGAGCCAATAACAGCCATTACAGATAACACCTTTGATGCAACTCAAGCGCCAAGCGTAAAAGAGTTACGTGTAGCGGGCCCGCACACGGCAACGCTTAAAAATAACAACGTTTTAAATAAGGTGAACTAACAATGATGAATCTAACCCAAAATAAGTCATTATTTAAAACGCTGGGTGTTACTGTAAGTGCCTTAGTTTTATCGATAAACGCCTACGCAGCGCATCCAAATTTGGTAATAACCAATGATGATGTAAAGCAAATGCGCCAAGCAATTAGCAATAATGAACAGGGTAAGTTTGCCAACGCATTTGCAGCGCTTAAAGCACAAGTGGATGAGCAAATTAAAAGCCCTATAACAGTGCCTGTACCAAAAGACGGTGGGGGAGGGTATACCCACGAACGACACAAAAAAAATTATCAGCTTATGTATAACGCCGGTGTTATTTATCAGCTAAGCCAAGATGATAAATACGCTCATTACGTACGTGATATGTTGCTTGAGTATGCCAAATTATACCCAACACTTGATGTACACCCCAAGCGCAAAGTTAAGTCGCAAAACCCAGGTAAACTATTTTGGCAAAGCCTTAATGAGGCCATGTGGCTTGTTTATACCATTCAAGCATACGATTTAGTGCATGATGCGCTAAGCGCCGCTAATATTAAAACCATCGAAAATGACTTACTGCGTCCAGTATCGTTATTTTTATCACAAGGCCAGCCATCAACCTTTAACAAGGTACATAACCATGGTACCTGGGCTACAGCCGGTGTAGGCATGGCAGGGTATGTGTTAGATGAATCTGAGTGGGTCGAAAAGTCTCTTTACGATTTAGATAAATCGGGCGAGGGTGGCTTTATTAAGCAGCTAGACATGCTGTTTTCGCCACAGGGCTATTACAACGAAGGTCCTTATTATCAACGCTTTGCACTACTTCCGTTTGTTACCTTTGCTAAAGCAATAGAAAACAACGAACCGCAGCGAGACATTTTTGAATATCGCGATGGCATATTACTTAAAGCCATTGATACCACTATTCAGCTAAGCTATAACGGTTTGTTTTTCCCGATAAACGATGCAATTAAAAGTAAAGGTATAGACACAATAGAGCTGGTACACGGTGTAACAGCCGCTTACGGTTTAACACACGATACTGGTTACTTAGGTATAGCCAAAAAGCAAAATCAAATAATACTCTCTGGCGATGGCCTAAAGGTGGCTCAAGCACTGGATAAAAATAAGCAAACTCCTTATGTATTTAAATCGGTAGCGTTTGGCGATGGTAACGATGGCGAGCAAGGGGCGTTGGTAGTAATGCGTACGCAAACTGGTGGCGACCAAGCACTTTTATTTAAACCTGCTGCACAGGGTTTAGGGCATGGACATTTTGATAAATTAACATGGCAGTTTTACGATCATGGCAATGAAATTGTATCTGATTATGGCGCTGCACGTTTTTTAAATGTTGAGGCTAAATACGGCGGCCGTTACCTACCAGAAAACGAAACTTACGCAAAACATACCGTGGCACACAATACGGTTGTGATTGATGAAACCTCGCATTTTAATGCAAATGTTAAAGTGGGTAATAACAATCATCCTACGCTTAATTTCTTTGAAACAAACCAATACGGAACGGTGTCAAGTGGGCAAATAAGCACCGCTTACAAAGGTGTTGAGCTCGAACGCACGTTAGCGTTAATTAATTTACCTATGCTTGAAAGCACGCTTGCAGTTGATATTTTTAATGTGACTGCAGATACCTCCCATAAAATTGATTTACCACTGCATTACAAAGGCCAATTAATTGATACCAGCTTTGAGTTACTTGGTAACACCAAAAGCTTAGCTGCGCTGGGTGATAAAAATGGCTATCAACATTTATGGTTAAAAGCACAGGCGCAACCAGGTGAAGGCCTAGCAAAGGTAACGTGGTTAAACGACAACGGCCGTTTTTATACACAAACTAGCCTAGTGAAAGGGGATGAGTCTTTCTTATTTACGCAAATAGGGGCAAACGATCCACACTTTAATCTTCGTAACGAAAATGGCTATATTCGCCGTGTAGAAGGTAAAAAACAGCATAAATTTATTTCAGTACTTGAGCCTCACGGTGAATACAACCCAAGTAAAGAATATACCCTAGAGGCTGTTAGCCGTATATCGTCACTTAAGTATGGCGCACAAGAGCACTTAGACCTAATTGAAGTTAAAGTAAAAAATAATACCTATTTGGTTGCTATCAACAATTCCGATAAAGCAGCTAAACACACATTCACATATCAAAATAAAGCATTCACCTTAAATGGCCGCCTTGGCGTTTATGCGATGAAGAATAATCAGGAGTAAACAGGATGCAAAAGCAAAGTGCACACTTTTCATTTGGTAACGAAACCGAGATTGAAGATTTAGGTAATGGCTTAAAACGCCAAATGCTTGGCTATAACGAAGAGCTAATGGCCGTGAAAATTTGGTTCTCAGAAGGGGCTATTGGTTATAACCATGCGCACAGGCATTCGCAAGTAACGTATGTGGTTGAGGGTGAGTTTCACTTTAACATTGATGGCGTAACTAAAATCTTAAAAGCGGGTGATAGCTGTTTTATTCATCCTTTTGCTGATCACGGTGCAACGTGCCCAACTGGCGGTATACTGATTGATACCTTTAGCCCAGCTCGCGAAGACTTTCTTGAGGAATAACCTATGAAAATTCAAGGCTTACGCTGGTGGGTTATAGTGCTAATTGCACTTGCTACCATTATTAACTACATAGACCGTCAAGCGCTTAGCGTTTTATGGCCAGACATTGTGGAAGAAATGTTCCCTGATGAATCTGCGTTAGAGCGTAAACAAATTTACGCTAATATTTCTATAGTATTCGTATTTGCTTATGCATTTGGCCAAGCTATTTTTGGCAAAATTTTTGACTGGGTTGGCACGCGTTTAGGTTTTGTGCTTTCAATTGGTGTGTGGTCATTAGCCACTGTTGCCCATGCTTTTGCACAAGGGGTGCTTAGTTTAAGTATTTTCCGTGCAATTTTAGGTGTAGCCGAAGCTGGTAACTGGCCCGGTGCAGCTAAAGGTAATGCCGAGTGGTTTCCAACAAAAGAGCGTGCTTTAGCGCAAGGTATATTTAATTCTGGCGCAGCCATTGGTGGCATTATTGCTATCCCGCTTATTGCTTATTTAACCGTGTATTTTAGCTGGCAAATGGTGTTTGTATTTGTTGGTGCCTTAGGTTTTTTATGGTTAGTTCCTTGGATTATATTGGTAAAAGCGCCTCCAGGCTCTCACCCTTGGATAAGTGAAGAAGAGCGTGAGTACATTCTTACCGGACAAAGACGCGTTGATGATAACGGTGATGTAACAAGCGATGACGAAGAAGAATATAACCCGTCTACAGGCGAGTTACTCTCTCGTAAGCAAAGCTGGGGCGTAATTATAGCCTCTGCAGCTATCGACCCTATTTGGTGGTTATTTGTTTTTTGGATACCAATTTACTTAAACGAAGTGTATGGCATGGATGTTAAAGCGATTGGTATTTATGGCTGGGTTCCGTATGTAGGCGCTATGTTTGGTGCTTGGTTTGGTGGCTTACTTGCCCAAAACCGCCTTAAAGCAGGCTGGAATACCGATAAAACGCGTAAGCTGACTATCACATTAGGGTGTTTAATTATGTTGCCGGCGCTGCTTGCAATGGCAAACCCAGGCGAGCCGGTAATTGCGGTACTTATTATGGCTGTTATTTTATTTGGTTTTCAAACCGCCATTGGTAACGTGCAAACCTTACCAAGCGACTTACTGGGTAAAAAAGCGGTAGGTACGTTGTCGGGCTTCTCTGGCATGGCCGCTAAATTAGGTGCTGTAGGGCTTACGTCATTGGTACCTATTTTAACAGCGGACGGTAATTATACACCGGCGTTTGTGATAGGCGCGTCTTTAGCGATTATTGCAATGGCAGCTGTATGGATTTTAATTCCAAAAATTGAACCATTGAAAAAGCCTAACTAATTTGTTGGCAATGGCTGTGTTTCTCACAGCCATTTACTACCTAAGGTAAGTGATAATAATGAAAAATATTTACTTTATTGGCGAGTGCATGATTGAGTTAAGAGCGACTGTTCCCTCTACATTGCATCAGTCATTTGCAGGTGACGTATACAATTCGGCTGTTTACTTAAAGCGTTGTTTCCCACAAATCACCACCTCAGTTATTACCGCTTTAGGGGAAGATAACTTAAGTAAAAAAATGCGTGAGCGTTTTGCAAGTGAGCAATTAAATACAGACTATGTATTTGCTCATAGCAGTAAAGTCCCAGGTATGTATTACATAGAAACGGACGATCAAGGCGAGCGCAGTTTTATTTATTGGCGGGATGATTCAGCAGCCAAAAAGGTGGTTGAATTTATCAGCCCTGAGCTTGTTAAGCAGCTGTCATCGGGTGATATGTTTTTCTTTTCGGGTATTTCATTAGCCGTAATAGAAGAGCAAGCAAGAACGCAGTTTTGGGACATAGTGAAGCAACTTAAAGCCGCGGGTGTAAAAATAGTATTTGACCCAAATTACCGTGCGCGACTTTGGGATAACGTTGAGCAAACTAAAGCGCAATACCATAGTGCATTTAGCCTAGCCGATATTACGTTACCCGGCGTTGAAGACTTAGAAACGCTTTACAACGTGCAAAGTGTAGAAGCGGTAATTGATTATTTGGCTCCGTACAACATTAACGAAATTATAGTAAAAAACGGCCCCGATTCAGTCATTACAAAAGAGGCTAATACAGTGCAAAGCCACAGTATTACGCCGGTTAAAAACGTTGTTGATACAACCTCCGCAGGCGATGCCTTTAACGGCGTGTATTTAGGAGCGCGCTTAGATGGGCGCCCAATTAGCGAAGCGGTTAAGCTGGGCGCGCAGGCTGCCGGCGCTGTTATTCAGCAACCCGGTGCTATTGCACCAAAAGATGTTTTTCAACAAGCCATGGCCAAATCAGGTCTCTAACTGGCTAATTTACTCAATTTATAACACTAAGTAGCACGATTATTTAAAAATAAGGGAAATAACGCATGACTCGCTTTTCTGAACTAATGGCAGGGCAAACTCTGCTACCTATAATTCAAGCAGACACGCCAGAGCAAGGTGTAAACATTGCTAAAGCAATGGCAGAGGCAGGCCTAACTTTGGTAGAAGTTGTTCTTAGAACAGATGCATCAATTGATGCGCTTAAAGCCATTAAAGAACAGGTTCCACAGCTAAAAGTGGGCGCAGGCACCGTTATTAACGAAACAATTTTAAAGCAAGCGCTAGAAGCAGGCTCAGATTTTATAGTTACTCCCGCTGTATCGCCTACACTATTAAGTGAGCTGGTTAAGTGTAACGTGCCAGTATTGCCAGGTGTATCAAATACCGGCGATATATTAATGGCACTTGAGTATGGTTTTGAAGAGCAAAAACTCTTTCCTGCTTCACTTGCTGGTGGTGCGCCGTTTGTCTCTGCTGTCTCATCTGTATTTCGTGCAGTGAGCTTTTGCCCGACCGGCGGTGTAAGCGAAAAAAATAAAATGGATTACTTGTCGTTAAACAATGTATTTGCAGTAGGCGGTACCTGGGTTGCTAAAAAAGAATGGGTAACGCAGGGTAATTGGCAAGCCATTACAGACTCTTGTATCGAGGCTTTAAAATAGCAAGGAGCAAAAAATGAATTATTTAGCCCCAACCATTGCACCAGGCGTTGTTGTTGGCGATGAAGTAAGCGAAGTGTATAAACACGCACGAACGCATCAGTATGCATTGCCTGCTGTAAACGTGGTGAGCACATCGTCAATTAATGCCACCTTAGAGGCCGCAAAAAAAATGAAGTCGCCGGTCATTATTCAACTATCTAATGGGGGAGCGCAGTTTTTTTGTGGTAAAGGTTTAGCACTAGAGGGCCAGCAATCTGCCGTTGTTGGGGCAATAAGTGCTGCACAGTATGTGCATAACGTGGCGAAGCACTATGGCGTTGCTGTCATGCTGCACACAGATCACGCAGCAAAAAAACTACTGCCCTGGATTGATGGTTTATTAGATGAAGGCGAAAAGTATTTTGCACAAACAGGCAAGCCGCTTTTTTCATCGCACATGATTGACCTGTCAGAAGAGCCACTGGAAGAAAATATAGAAATTTGTGAGCGTTATTTAGCGCGGATGGCAAAAATAGGCATGACACTTGAAATAGAGCTCGGGTGTACCGGCGGAGAAGAAGACGGGGTTGATAACTCGCACCTAGACAGCTCTGCGCTTTACACTCAACCAGAAGATGTAGCCTACGCCTATGAGCGACTTAGTAAAATAAGCCCTAATTTTATCATTGCTGCTTCTTTTGGTAACGTCCACGGCGTATACAAGCCTGGCAATGTGGTATTAACACCTACCATATTACGCGACTCGCAAGCCTATGTAGCTGAAAAATTTAATTTAGAGCATAACGCTATTAATTTTGTATTTCACGGTGGGAGTGGCTCTGAGCACAGTAAAATTGCTGAGTCGCTAACCTACGGGGTGGTAAAAATGAACATTGATACCGACACCCAATGGGCGAGTTGGAACGGGGTATTAAACTACTACCAAGAAAAACAAGACTACTTGCAAGGCCAAATTGGTAACCCTGATGGCGAAGATAAACCCAATAAAAAATACTATGATCCACGTGTGTGGTTACGTCAGTCGGAGCAGCATATGGTGGCTCGCCTGATCCAATGTTTTGACGACCTTAATTGTGTGAACAGGTATAGCGCATGAAAAGACTGAATAAAGTATTAAAGCAAGATGGGGTTGAAACCGACCTTATTATGTTAATTCGCACGCTATTAGCAACCACAAAAGAAATAGCGTTTAGAGTAAGCCAAGGTGAGCTTGCGGGTGTTTTAGGCTCTACCCTTAACGAAAATATTCAGGGCGAGGTGCAAAAAAAGTTAGATGTCATTGCCAATCAACTGTTAAAAGATACCTTAATTGATGATGATCTTGTAAAAACAGTGGCATCTGAAGAAGAAGATAATGCAGTAGGCGCCCACCCTGATGGTAAATATATTGTGGCATTTGATCCCCTTGATGGGTCATCAAACATTGATGTTAACGGGCAAATAGGCACTATTTTTACCATTTACCCAGCAAAAGCAGATGTGCCCTACGATAGTGATGAGCAATTTAATCAACCCGGTACTAATCAGGTTTGTGCAGGCTACGTGCTGTATGGGCCATCGTCGTTACTAGTAATGAGTACAGGTGGGCCCACCCGCTGTTATACACACGATTTAACCCACGGTGGCTTTTTGCTTACAAAACCAGAGCTTGCAGTACCGAGTAAAAGCCGTGAGTTCTCGGTTAATATGGCAAATTACCGATACTGGGATGAAGCAACACAAGTTTACTTTGATAAATTACTGTATACATCAGAAGAATTTGCTAAAAGCTCAATTCGCTATAATGCAGCCATGGTTGGTGATGTGCACCGAATTTTATGCCGTGGCGGGGTATTTATGTACCCGCAAGATACGCGCGCGGGTAATGAAAACGGTAAAATACGCTTACTTTACGAAGCTAACCCACTGGCAATGCTCACTGAAAACGCAGGCGGTATAGCCACCTCTAAAGGCATGCGTATTTTAGATATTCAGCCCGATGAGCTGCATCAGCGTGTGCCTGTTATTTTAGGCTCTAGTGAACCTGTGACTTACTTTAATTCTACGGTTTATTAAACCTGACTAAGGCCTCAGTACTAAAGGGCGGTTATTGTGCTCTTACGCCTTTTAAATAAAACGTAAGCCACTGCTGACAATAGTGAGTTAAACGCAGTGGCTACGTTATTTTATATACACATCAAAAATTCATACCTATAGGCTATTACAGCTAAAGCTTTACGCCTGTGCTTTCCACCCCTCCATTCTTTATGTGCTTATCGCGCTACGTACTAATACAGAGCAATTCTTTCGGTAAAACCAATTGTTCATAAAGGTTGTTTGTTTATCTATTCGTGAAATTAATATTGGTAATAACGCTGCGTTATTAGGTATAGACGTAAGTTAACTTTCAGTTAATAAAATATGATGAATTTTGAACGAATATAGTGGTAAAAGTGTTTTTATTATGCTTATATTACCAAGTTGGTTAACAATGAGGCGTAAAAATAAAATAATTTGGTAATAACACACTGGGTATTTGGTAAATCACACATAACACCTGCTAAATACTAAACCACACAATTAAGGAGAATAGAGCCATGATGAAATTAAAACATTTTGCATTATGTGCTGTTGCAGCTGCCATTATAGGTTGTGACACGGATTCAAATAATAATAACAACACATTGGGCTCTATTGCTCTATCAGGCACAGCGTTAACGGGCGAAACATTGTCGACCAGCGTAAATGATGCCGATGGTATTTCTGGCGAAGTAAGCTACTACTGGTACGCCGACGGACAAGTTATAAGTGGCGCTAATGACGCAACTTTTACATTAACAGATGAGCAAATTGGTTTTGCAATTACAGCACAAGCACTTTATACAGATGACAGCGGTGTTAATGAGTCACATTTAAGTGAGCCCACCGATGAAGTGTCAGCTATTCCTTTTGCGGCCACGGTAGAAATTAACGGTGATGCAATTATAGGTAATGAACTAAGTGCTAATGTAGCGGATGAAAATGGTTTTGATCCGGCGCTTGTAGCATATACATGGTTTGCAGATGATGTTGAAATTGCCGATGAAACCTTAGCAACCTACACTATTACCGAATCGCAACTAGGTAAAGTTATAACTTTAAATGCAGCATTTGAAGATAACAGAGGCTTTGCAGAGTCAGCTACATCAACTGCCACAGCGCCAGTAGAGCGTGCAAATTCAGAAGGGTCGGTGGCGATTGTTGGCACACCTACGGTGGGTAATACACTTACAGCCGAAATAACAGATGAAGATGGCGCAAGCGGCACAATTACTTACCAGTGGTTTGCTGATGAGGTTGCAATTAGTGGTGCTACGCAAAGCACTTACGTTGTAGATGAGTCATTATTAGGGCAATTTATTACCGTGCAGGTTACCTACACGGACGATCACGGTTTTACCGAAGACAACCTTTCTGAGGCAACCATTGCTGTTTCTGCAGAGGCTGTAGATGAAGCGGGTAGTATCACCATCTCAGGGGCTACGCCATATTTAGTGACTAGCGAATTAACCGCTGAAATTAGCGATAACAACGGCGTAGATGAGCAAAACGTTACCTACACTTGGCTTGCTGATGGCGTAGCAATTGCCGACACCAACAGCAAAACATTTACGCCAACTAATCAAGCTGGCGCGATTATATCGGTCACTGCGAGTTATACCGATAACGATGGCTTTTCAAGCACAATTACGGGCGCCGCCGATACAGTAGTGTACACGCAAGTGATAAGCGATGCGGATGCGCTATTAGGTGCTATTAATGCAGGGCTTGGTGATGGCGATGTGCTTGGTTTAAATACCGGTGTATATGCCGATCTTGATGCCATTATGCTAACCAGCGCAGCAACACTTAAAGCTGTTGAAGGACAAAGCCCGGTAATTAGTGGCGAGCTTTGTATTCATGTAGCCAGTGGGGTTGATGGCGCGGGTATTGAAGGGCTTACATTTAAAAATATTGATACTAAATCGGGTGGCTTTTGTGAAACCGAAGAAGATGCCGTTATTTATTCTGAGGGTGACAACTTCACCTTTACACAAAATACTATCGATGGTGAAGCAGAGACGTTAAATAACTCTACTTACCATTGGTTAATGCTTAAAGGCGACGCCGCAATGGTTGAGCGTAATACCTTTGCCAACCGCGATAAAGCAGAAAATGGTTCGGTGATCAAAATGTCTTCATCGAGCACTAACCACGTTATTCAATATAACCTTTTCACAGGTACCAGCAGCAACCCAAATTTTGGTAATTCTAGCCTGCACTTAATTAACGCAGGTAGTACAACAGGTACAGGCTCTGCTGATGATGCAAACTTTACTATTCAATATAACCGAGTAGAAAACTTTGTTACAGGCCGACGTTTAATGCGCGTACAAACCTCTGGCGCGACGATTAAAGGCAATACCATTTTAAATCCTAATGGCGGTATTTCGCTTGAAGATGGTGGATTTAATACGGTATCAGACAACATTATTATTCGTACCACTGATATTGCAAGTTCAAGCGATCGTCCTGCGGGCGTGCTAATAACGCCTTTAGGTCACACTGTAAGCAATAACTACATCGCTGGTATTCGCTCAGGTAATAAAGAAGCCGGTGGTATTGTATTTACCGCTAACCCATTTTCACAAGCTGATGGCGGGGTGCCAAATGGAGGTAACCAAGCTGTGCTTGATGGCGCAGGCGACTTTACCCTTAATGTGACAAACAATACGGTACTTAACTCACAGCAACCATTTGTATTTAGTACAGAAATAGGTTCAAAGGCACCTGTTGGAGATTGTGATGAGCTTACCGCAGAAAATGCCCCTGTACTGTATGGTTTAACTAAAAATGCATTTGAAATTAACTTCAACGGTAATTTAAATGCTAATGGGGTGGGCGATCAAACTGATGAAGACACCATTGAAAGCAGCGCGCTTGTTTATGGTTTCTTTTACCCTAACGAGCTGTCGAGCGATCACTCTTTTGAATACGACTGTGACCTAATTAACCATACTGAATCACTGTTCTCTAACAGCTTTGGCTTTAGTGACAGTTATGAGTCGGGCGATGCGAGCGACCTTTGGGTTGATATTAGAAACGTAAATGGCAATGGTGAATACGACACCGATGGCGCTATTGACCAAAACCCAGAAGCAAATGGTAAAGAAATCCCAGAGTTTGTCACTGCTACAAGTACGCTGCTTGAGACTGACTCAAATGGAGCACAAGCCTTAGCAGGTGCAAGAAACTTATACTACATCCAAAGCACTGATGTAGGTGCAGGCTCTACATGGGTGGCACAAGATGAATAAGCCCACACTGCACATTATTAATATTTATAAAAATAGCAAACTACGCACAACACACACAATGATAAAGGAGAACGCGGCATGTCGTTAAAAATGGATCGAAGACGTCAACATTCTACAAACAGCTCTGTTTGTAATCATTTTGCACTTTCACCTGCTGCTAAGTTAATTAGAGCAAGTTTACTTGCAGGTATGGCAGGTTCATTGTCATTTAATGCTTTTGCTCAGCAAGAAGCCCAAGAAAAAGTGACTGAAGTAGAGCAAGATGTAGAAATCATCAGCGTTACAGGTACTCGTAGAACCATACAAGATCAAATTGCAATTAAGCGTGAGGCAACAACGGTTGTTGATGGTTTATCTGCAGAAGATATTGGTGATTTACCCGCGCTGTCAATTGGTGAAGCGCTTGAGTCGATTACCGGTGCCGCATCTCACCGTGAAAACGGGGGCGCTACCGAAATCACCATTCGTGGTTTAGGCCCATTTTTAAGCGCAACCCATATTAATGGCCGTGAAGCTACTAATGGTAGTGGTGACCGCTCGGTTAACTTTTCGCAGTTTCCATCAGAGCTTGTAAAAAAGGTCGCTATTTACAAAACCCAAGATGCTTCAATGATTGAAGGTGGCGTAGCCGGTGTGATAGCACTTGAAACGATTGCCCCGCTAGATTACGGCAAACAACGCGTACAAGGCGAAGTAAAACTAAATTACAACCCAGATGAAAGTAATGTAGAAAACTCACTGCAAAGTGATACAGGCTATCGTGGTACGTTTAGTTATGTTGACCAATTTGAGTTTGCCGATGGCCAAGCAGTGGGTGTGTCTTTTGGTGTGCAGCGCCAAGATATTAGCCAACCAGAAGCAGAGTACAGAAGCTCAAGCCCATCGGGCTCTTCACTTTGGGCATGTTTAAATGACCCAACTAATACGAATGAAGGCTTTTACAGAAGCAGCGCAGGTGATTGTGAAGACCAAGTAAATGGCAGTAACAATCAAGGTTATCAAACAAACATCGACCCAGAAACAGGCAAAGCCGAAAGCGATGGCACTCCATACGCATGGACAGGCAGTAGCCGCAGCTATCGTCAAAATGAAACCTCAGATGAGCGTGATGCAGTATTTATTGCAATGCAATACCAGCCGTCGTCTGAGTGGGATGTTAACTTTGATGCACAAATCTCTGACAGAATACAAAGAGAAGCACGCCACGATTTAATTTTTTTACAAAAACGCGCAACACCTGGTTTAACAGGCCCAACGCTTGTTACTAACGATGTAGGCGGAATTTTACATTGGGAAGGTGAAGAACGTATTGAATCGGCGGGCGAGCAATTCTCACGTGAAGAAAACTACCAAGGCTATGGTATTAATATTGAGCACACGGTAACCGACCGCCTTACTGTAAATCTTGATTTAGCGTATTCAAAAACTGAGCGTGAAGAGCTACAAATTTCTAACCGTGGTAGAACCGCAGACCGTAATTTGTTTAGCTGGGATATGGGCGATGAAATTCCTCACTTCACCTTAACGGACTTTGATGTAACTGATATTTCTAACTTTACAGATAGCTTACGTACACGTTTAGACCGTGAAAATGTTCGCGAAAACGTAGTTAAATCGGCGCGTATTGATTTTGACTACGCGTTAGAGGGCGATATATTTACCAGTATTGAAGGGGGTATTAGAGCCTCAGAACTAAGCTTTATACAGTTTGGTGGTAGCCAAGGTAATGGGTCTCGTACTGAGTACACGATAGGCGATGACTCAGCATTAGAGATACTTCAAGGCTGTCAAATTGACTTCCCAGAATCTGATTTTTTATCTAGCGTATCGGATGGCAACTTAGTAACAAATGTAGATAGTAGCGGTAATGTAATAAGCTCTGGAACAGGTTCTTCGTGGGCGACCTACGATAACGTGTGTTTCTCTCAAGCTGTAGCGGCTACAGACACTGATTATACAGGTGAATTTGGTTACCCTGATGTTGAGTACGAAAATGCCGGTACCATAGATGTTACTGAAAAAACCACCTCAGTGTACTTAATGGCAAACTACGACACCGAAGTATTTGGTAAGTTTATTCGTGGTAACTTCGGCCTGCGTATTGTTGATACTGATGTAACCTCGGTAGGCTTTAGAACAAATTACACTGTAGATGTAGATGAAACTACAGGCGCTGTAACCCTTGATGCAGGGGATTCACTAGAAAGAACCGAAAGCGGCGGTGGTTATACTAAATATTTACCAAGCTTTAACTTAGTAGTTGATTACAGTGAAGACATTTTACTGCGTGCGGGTATTTACCGTGGTATGTCACGTGCTGACCCATCTGATTTAGGCTATGATCGCGACTTTGTAACAGACGATCAATCTGTTGCGCTATCGCTTTCTGACTTATTAACCGTAGATGGTTCAGGTAACCCTGATACTCAACCATTAATGTCATGGAACTACGACTTAGCCTTTGAATGGTACCCTAATGAAGATTCTATTTTAGCACTAAGCCTATACTACAAACAGTTCCAAGGTGGCTTCCAGCAACAAACTGTGATTGAAGACTATGTGGTTGGCGGTGAAACAGTATCACTACCAGTGACAAATTCGGTAACAACCGATAATGATAGCGATATACTGGGTTTAGAAGCATCGTTCTCGTACCGTTGGGATAATGGTATTGGTGTCAAATTTGGCTATAACTTTGCAGATACTGACTTTGAGTTTGAAGATAGCCTATATGGCGATACATACGTTACCGACCTAGATGGCAATACTACTCAATTAACTGCCGGTATTATTGAACCTGGTTCGGTGCCGGGCTTCTCAGAGCATGTATTTAGCAGCCAACTGTATTACCAAATTGGTGACTTTGATACGGCCATTATTTATAAATACCGTAGTGAATACTTCCAACCATATACCAGTAATGGTACCCGCTTACGTTATGTTGATGCCGTAGGTGTATGGGAAATGCGTGCATCGTATAAAATTAACGAGCACTTTAGAGTTAAAGCTGAAGCCATTAACTTGTTTAGCGCACCTAAGTCACAAGACTTCTTTGTGGAAGATAACCTAGGTGAAGTAAACGATTACGGCCCACGTTTATTCTTAGGAATGAGCTTTAAGCTATAACACAATAACCAGTGATCCCCACTTTAAAACCCAATTAGCGTATGCCGCTAATTGGGTTTTTTTGTATATGCGTGTGGGCTATTAACCCTAAGCTTTTTGAATCGCGGCGCACTTTCTTAACTAAATCTTGGTTAAACCTTTTTACCTAAAGCGCAGCATTACTAAACTCAGTGTTAGTAACGCTGCGTTATTGGCAAGCGAATTAGTTAGTCAAAAGTCTACTATCTTTATCTTGGTTGACCAATTAATTCGGTAAAAGCGGCTAAATATAAAAATAGCGCTGTATATATAAAAAAAATATATCAGTCAGGTTGAGGAGGTTTCAATCTGTTTTTGTGTGTTATTTAACCTTAATTTAGATTTAAAAGCACATTAAATACAAGTGGTTATATTATGGTCAGTAATAAAAGTATTTTTGTCATGCCGAATTGGCTTTTATTGGTAATGACAGTTTTTGCTTTTTTTACAAAAAATGGTTTACCAATAGGTTGACCTTTGGTGCTTTTGCTGTAAATATTAAGTTAACCATTTAGATAAATGGTAAGGCGTTTAATAAAAAATATATAGCGAGTTACACATAGCACTGACACACACAGGAAAAACTATGAATCACAAGTTATCAAAAATTACGCTAGCAGTTATATCTGCCACAGCATTAAACCTTTCTATGTCCACACACGCACAGGAAGCCAAGCCAATTGAAGAAGATGATGTAGAGATCATCGAAGTATCTGGCATTCGTCAATCACTTACTAATGCACTTGCTGAAAAACGCTCTGCAGATAGCCTAGTTGAAATTATTCAGTCAGAAGATATTGGTAAATTACCCGATCAAAACCTCGCTGAAGTATTAGAAAACGTAACGGGTATTCAAATTACACGTCAAGCGGGTGTAGGCACAGGTGTACAAATTCGTGGTACCGATGCTAACCGTACCGAAATTAACGGTGTATCAACGGTGGGCTCAGGCTCTGGTCGAAGTGGTATTAGCTTTGAAGATGTATCAGCGTCAATTATTTCAAGCTTAGAGGTAATAAAGTCGCCTGAAGCGAAAACAATAGAGGGCTCTGTAGGCGGTACTATTAACCTTAAAACGATTCGCCCACTGCATTTAGGTGAGCAGCTAGCCACTATTAGAGTGCAAGGTGAGCACAGTAGCTTAAGCACTGATAGCGGTTTGCAACCACGTTTTTCGGGAACTTTTGCTGATAACTGGGAAGGTGATTACGGTAAATTTGGTGTGTTAGTGAGCGGCAGCTACGCAGAGCAAGATGTAACGGCGTTTCGCCCGCGTGCAGATAGAGATAACATTATCACTGCAGATAGCGGTGTAGCCAGCGCTCAGTCTTTTGACTTTTTACCGATTCAATTTTTTGTACAAGATTACGATAACTACGAATACGAAACTAAAAACTTTGTAGGTACCATTGAATGGGCGCCAAACGACAACACAAAGTTTTATTTTGATGCTGTGGTTAACGATCAAGAACGTCGCCAAGAAAGCTCTCGTGTACAGGCTTCTGGTGTAAGTGCGCTTAATGATATTTCGGTTCCTGATGAATTTGAAACCGTAAACTTAGGCTCACTTGGCGGTACCAACCTTGGGTCTATTCAAGCGGCCTTACGCGGTGTCATTCCGGTTAATTTAGAAAACGATGATGACGATCCTAACCTTCGTTTTTCAAGTGATACAAACTCGCGTGTTACCGACAGTAATATTTTTAGATTCGGTGGCGAATGGCAAGGCGATAAGTGGTTTGTTAGTGCTGAAATTGCATCATCATCTTCAGATACAACTACGCCTAGCTTTAATACAACGCTTAACTTTATTAACCCTAATGTGCCATTAGATGCTGGTGGCGGTAATGATAATAGTGTGCCGTTTGAGTATGACTTATCAGGTGGTGCATTGGCATTTGGTATTGCAGAGGGGGCAGAGTACGCACCAACGGTTGAACAACTACTAGACCCTGCAAATGTAGTGCTACGTGATGTAAATATTGGTCAAGATACCGTTGAAAACTCTGAAGATGCGTTCCGTATTGATTCAACCTATTACACAGACTCAATTGTAACCTCTATTGATTTTGGTTACCGCTACAGTAAATCACAAAGCAAACAAAACGAAATTACCTCAAGCATTGGTTTAAGAACCATGGCTGATAGCCCGTCGGGTGATTTATTTGCCGACTTATTAGTGGCAGGCCCAGATAACTTTAACGAAGCTGATGGCCGCTCGTTATACATAGGCGACTTTTTACTTATTGATCCAGAGCTTGTGGCCTCAGACCCTGATGCGGTACTTGCCACATTACAAGCAGCGATGACAGCGCATGGTTCAAGCAAAACATTAAATGCACCTACTTCAAGTTCTGCAGGTTTTTTTGATATAGAAGAAACCACCCATGCGCTATATGCACAAGCTAACTTTGAGTACGAAATGGTGCGCGGTAACATTGGTGTGCGTTACATTCAAACAGACGTAGAGTCTACGGGCAACTCAGTTACTCAAGATGGTAGTGGTAATGAACTGGTAACGCGTATTACCAATGAATCTGACTATGACTTTATTTTACCTCGTTTAAACCTTGTCGCTGATGTATCAGAAGACGTACTTGTGCGCTTTGGTGTTGGTAAAGATATTCGTCGCCCTGATTATAACGACTTATCAACGTCTATTACTTACAGCACAAGTCCAAATGACGAAGTTGAATTTGGTAACCCAGCACTGAAACCTGAAGAAGTACTGTCTTACGATTTATCGGCAGAGTGGTATTTTGCAGAGGCAAGTGTATTTAGCGTAGGTATTTTTCATAAAACACGTAAAGACTTACACGTAAATCAGTTAACCTCGCCAGTTGAAGACCCTGTAACAGGGTATCGCGACTTAACAGACCCATGTGAAGGTGGCGGTATATTTAACCCCATTGCAGATATAAACGTATTTGGCCCTGAGAATGGCCGTGGCGTATGTGTTGGTACAGAAACAAAAGTAAACGATAGTGGTGAAACTACCCAAAAAGGGATTGAGTTTGCCTTTCAATATGACCTATCAGGCTTTGAAAAAGACCTAGGGTGGGCATCTGGCTTTGGTGTATTAGCTAACTATACAATTCAAGAGTTCTCAGGTGGTGAAACAGAAAATTCAGCAACCTCAAGAGCAAGTAATGTATTTGCAGCAACCACCGGTACGCCAGGTATTGAAGTAAGTGAAACTCAAGGCTTACTTAACCTTTCTGAAAACGCGTATAACTTTACGCTGTACTACGAAAAATTTGGCCTATCAGCACGTATGCGTTACACGTGGCGTGAAGGGTATCGTTCAAATGACTTTGGTAGTACGTCTAGCTTCCCTTGGGGTTTCCCAGTGGTACAAGAAGACCGTGGCCAGCTTAATGCAAGTATTAGCTACGATGTGAACGAGCAACTTAATATTGGCTTAGAGGCTGTAAATATTACTGAATCTGAAATTAGCCAATCATGTGTAAACGAAAGCGCACTATTGTGTTTCCAAGGTTTAACTGACCGTCGTATTACACTGGGTGCAAGTTACCGTTTTTAAAAAGTATGTTGAGAGTGTGTAGCCTTTGAACGGGCACTCAAAAGCAAGCCACATGGCTTGCTTTTTTTTTACCTAAAATTAGCCGCAGTTAGGGGGTTAATAAAGGGCCGTGGTTCTTTGTGTTGGGGGTAAAAATGCACCTGTTTGCAAAAAATAAAGTGTGTGTTGTATTACTTGTTGGTTGTAGCGCATTCCCGTGTGGCTTGCATCAAGGGTAATAAAATCACGCATATTAGTAGGGCGTGTTGGTATTTGATGGTTGAATTTGCAGCAGTGTGTTTAGTTTTTAGGCAAGGCAGAGCCTGTGAAGTGTGGTTATTCCCCATAAATAGGCGATAACGCTGCATAAATGCCAAACATGCGCTGCCCTTTGGCTTCTGCCTAGGGGCGATAAACTCTTTGTTGCCTACATGGATGTAGGTAAGGGGCGTGAGCAGGACGCGGAAGCTTTACTCGGTTTTTACTTATTCTTACAGGGATGTAAGTCATTAGAATAACGCAGGAGCAGTTATCGAGCCCACTAGGTTACAAACCTCGCGCCGCGATTTAATCGCCCCTAGATTGAACAAATTTCAATCCGCAAAAATCAACACGCCCTCAGTTTGGCTGATTCTACAGACACCAAGCCATCGTTTTTACCTTTAAAATAATGCTGTGTCAGGGGGGATGCTTTAGTACCGGCTATTACGCCTAAATCAATGTCCAGCTCATTTATGGTGTTGCCCAAACTCTTACTGCCTGTAATTAGAGATTGGCTTACACCTCCGGCTATATGCATTAACCATGAACCATTTAAATGATTAGCTAATTCGCTGCCTTTGTTAGGCGCGCCAATTAACACGACATTTCCAAGTGTATTACCATTAAATACCCGAGGGTTATTTTGCAAGTAGGCTCTAATAACTAAGCCTCCTAGGGAGTGGCCTACAAAATGTACTTTACTCGCGTTAGCAATACAGGCATTAATTTGTGTGGTTGTTTGCATAAATACAGTCTCAACACTTTGCCCTAAAGAGGCGTAATTTAGGCTGCATACTTTATAATGAGCACGTTTAAGCTGCTGGGTAAAATATCGCATTGCCAAATCGCTTCTGCCTAACCCATGGGCAAGTACTACCAGCTCATCATTAGGTTTATACTGCACAGGGAGGTTATTGGTACTTTTACAGCCGGTTAGGGAAAGTAAAAGTATTAGGCCGATTACAAATGGTTTTTTCATTACTTTTACACCCTACACACGTTCGCTATTAGCAATTATATTGTCCATTTAAAAGCAGTGTGCTGCTCAGTAACTGCCCATAATTTGCTTAGCACAGGCTGATCTAAAGCAAACGGCTCAAGTTTGCATATTCCTACGGGGCCGCTCCAATTCCATCTACCTGATGGGCCATAATACGCACGCTGTTTTAGGTTATGCTCGGTGGCACACATAACCTCAGGGTATGCACCTTGCTCTGCCGATTGTGCTAAGCCCATTTTTACTATTAGTGACCAGGTAAATCGGGTTGCAAAGTTAACATTATCGCCAATAAGAGAGGTATTAGCTGCACCTGGGTGACACACAAACACCTGCACATTTTTATTGGCGGCGGCTATTTTGTTTTGCAGCTCATAAGCAAACATCATTTGTGCAAGTTTACTGTGGCAGTAGGTCTTATTTGGGTGGTAGTTTTTATTCCAATTCATGTCATCAAATTGAATCGTTTTAAGCCCCATTTTGTAGCCTTCACTGGCCACTACAACAATACGCCCGCTAGATTGCTCTATTTTGTTAAAAAGTAAACCACACAGTAAAAAGTGCCCATAGTGGTTAACCCCTAACTGACTTTCAAAGCCGTCTTTAGTAAATTGCTGAGTCGCGACCTGCGCAATAGCACCGTTACAAATAAGTGCATCTATGTGTGGCACAGTTTGTAATACCTCGTTAGCTGCATGACGCACAGAGGCAAGCTCTGCTAGGTCCATTTTTATAAAGCTCACATCGGTACTATTGCTAAACTCCTGTTTTAACTTAGCAATAGCTTCATCTGATTTTAAAGGATTACGATTGAGCATAACTACTTTTGCGCCTTTAGCGAGTAATAGTCGGGTTGCTTCAAAGCCTGCGCCTGTATTTGCTCCAGTTATTAGATAGCATTTACCAACTAAAGAACTGAGTTGGTCGGGAGTCCAGCCAGAAGGGCCAAATGGGTTAGTTGCGCTCATTAGTTAAATTCCTATCAATAGTTAAGTATAAATATGCAGTACAGGGCTATGCGTATTGCTCTAAAGTGCTTGTTAGGTAATATAACTCTCGCTACCAGGTGTAACTAGGCGATATCCTCTTTAAAATATGCCTATTTGTATCGCTGCATTGAGAATGTGTATCTACGATGCTAGATTAGAATTATTCTATATTTGAAGGGTATGGGTGAATGAGCAAACACCACATTAAGCAACTTATACAAAACAACCTGTCTTTTAACGAGGTAAACTGCGATGAAAATTATGCTCAAGGGCTAATAGAAACGGGTATTAAAGGTGTTCAGTTGTTTAAAGTAACGCAGGCTATGCGCTGTGCACCTGCGGTATACGAGCCGTGTATTGTTGCTATAGTCAGTGGCGCTAAAGAAGCCATACTCGATGGTAAGCATTTTATATACGATGAAAATAATTATATGTGCTGTCCTATGTCTATGCCGGTAGAAGCGGGTACACCCACGGCTTCACCTGAGAACCCCTTGCTAGGCGTTATTGTATCGCTAGATACAAAAGTGATGACCGAATTATCTATTACCATGGCTGCACAAGGTGTAAAAAAACACGCATCAGGCCCCAAATCGCAAGGGCTTACACTCGCAGCATGGGATGACTCATTTACCGATTCATTACTACGATTGCTGCAACTTGAAGGCAACCCTGTAGATATTGCGGTTTTAGGTGAAGGGCGACTGCGAGAATTATATTACGCCATATTAAACGGACAGGCCGGTAATAGTGTGCACCAAGCCTTTGGCGTAGGAAACGACATAGCACGCTCAATTGATTATTTGGCATCTCGATTAGATGAAACCATAACCATAGACGATATGGCAGCAAAAATTGGCGTAAGTAGGGCAGTTTTGCATCGAAAATTTAAGGATGCGACGAGTATGTCGCCGATTCAATTTATTAAATCTATGCGCTTAAATACCGCCGCGATGAAAATTGCAGCGGGTATGAACGTAAGCTCGGCGGCTATGTCTGTAGGCTATGTTAGCTCATCACAATTTAGCCGAGAATTTAAACGTATGTATGGGCAATCGCCAAAGCAGTGGAGCCAAGCAAAGGAGTTACCTCAGGAGCTTGTTGAGCAATCGATTGCTCAAACAGTTGATCAATCAACCAGCCTGAGGGATTGATCATGGATAATATAGTCATTTTTAGGGTTGTTGGTGCCGTATTAATTATTTTTGGCATAGTGTTAGCTGTCAATCCTGAGCTGATAAGCAATAAGCCAGTTCCTAACGATATTTTTAAGGCCGTAGAGCGCAGAATTTGGTGGGGGTTATTTATTGGTTTTGGCTTATTACTGCAATTTCATTTTCAGCTCGCACCTTGGCAAGCTAGCATAGCGGCAACACTGTCCTCGTTACTCGTAGGGCTTTTAATTGCAAGGCTTATTGGCATTATGTTAGATGGCTCGGTAGCAAAACAGTGGCTAAATGTTGGTATTGAAATAGTGATACTGGCGCCTCTAATTTGGTGGTATTTAAAAGTACGCACTTAGTATCAGAGTTAAACCGCTATAAATCTTAGTATCGTCTTAGAGTGTAACGCTTAATACCTTTAAGGCATGATAAGCAAACAAAGGCGTTTACCCATGTACTTTACTTTGAGTTAGCGCCATTTCTTCAGACCAAGGTACATAGAGTGCGGGAGTTAAGTTTTTATTATCGGCCAAAATTACTTTCGCGATTGGCCGTCCGAAATATTCAGTTGGCTCAAATGAGCAAATATCTTTTAGATTAATTGAAGTATAACAATTTGCTTTTTTGATAAATAAAGCTGATTCATCCACACGTGCATGAACTGTTATTTGTAAGTTCATGTAAGGAACCATAGATACTATGTGTTCACCTAAGTGAAATCTGTCTCGCTCTATCTCATCTCCTATTGCTTTTAAATAGTTAATATATGCTTTCCAACGCTTTAAAATTAATAAGGTTAAAAATGAAATAAAACAAATTAGGCTTAAAATAATCGAATGAAATACAGAAAATTGACCCAAATAATAAAATGCACCCGCCAGTATAAGCACAACAGCTAAATTTAATAATGACCACTTATTTGGCTGAAATTTTGAATGATTACTTTGCAAAATACATCCTTGAAGTTATGTGGTTTCTTACAGCGCTAACACAGAAACCTTCTTAAATTATTATTCACTATTAATAGCAGGTTGTATGTTTTTTACCACCTTTAGCCTGAGTCATATTTGATAACCAGAGATACAATAATATTAACTATTGCTATATTAAAAAAATCTTTTAACTAGGAGTCCCCTTTTAATCGCAGGCAGAAAAAAAGAGCTAACTCCTCGCTTTGCTCTTTTACTTAGCTTATTACTCCCTCAAATAATTATTTTTTAAATAGTTGTGATTAATTCAGAGATACTGCGAATAACTAGATAATACGATTATGTGAGTACTATCGTGCAGCTAAAATGTTTATATAAATGTGTACAGGCTGTGTTGCATTAGCCAAAGCGCTGCACCTTGTTGCTTTTAAAAACAGATGCATTAGCACTTAAACACAATGAAACTGCGATGAGCCAACTACATGATGAGATTAATTTAGATGATGGATTTATGCGTAAATGAACACCAATAAAAAAGCACTGTTTGCTCAAACAATGGAGCAGCATAAAGGCATTATTTATAAAATTGTTAACTCGTACTGTCAAAACCAACACGACAGGCAAGACCTAGCGCAAGAAATACTCACCACCATGTGGCTTGCTTATGATAATTACGACAAAGACTATAAGTTTTCTACGTGGATGTACCGAATAGCACTGAATGTGGCGATTTCATATTACCGCAAAGACAGTAAACGAGAAGATAAAGCCAATGAAAGTGAGCAGTGCATTGTGCACATAGCCGACCTATCAGCGCACAATGATAAAAGCGAAGAGGTTAAGCAGCTTTATGAATTTATAGCAAAGCTCGATAAGTTAAATAAAGCCATAGTATTGCTGTATTTAGAAGGCGAACCCCATCAAAGCATAGCGACGAGTTTAGGCATAAGTAAAACCAACGTCGCTACGCGAATTGGCCGCATTAAAGAAACACTAAAAAATCAATTTGAAAAACAGGGGGCTTAAAATGAATTTAGATAACATTAAAAACACATGGCAGCAGCAAAATAGTGTTAACGAATCGGCCATTACAATAAACCAATCACTGCTGAGCGAAACAAAAGTGAATAAACAAATGAAAGAGCTTAATACTATGAAGTGGGCACGTATTATTGAAAGCGCAGCCTTCTTTTTTATTATTGTTTTATTGGGGCAGTATATTGCAAATAACTTTAGTGTTTCAGCGCCTTCAATATCTGCGTTGATACTGAGTGTATTTTCCATTGCTGGCCTTGCAGGTAATATTGGCCAAATAGTGCATATTGCTAACGTTGATTATGCAAAGCCAATTAGCCAACTTCAAAAAGACGTTTACCGCCTTTGCTCACATAAATTACAACTAACTAAGTTGTTACTTATGTCTGCACCTTTTTATATGGCTTATGTTTTTATTGGCTTTGATGTGCTATTTGAAATTGACTTGTATGCTCACCTAGAGCAACACATGGTTTGGTTTTACAGCGTGTCATCGCTTCTACTTTTAATAATTACAAGCTGCGTATTAGCTAAACTAAACTACACAAATATTAAAGCGCCTTGGGTTAAACGCACCATTGCATTTATTGTCGGTGAGCGTTTAGTAAATATGGCGCAATTTATAAATAGTATAGAATCAACAGACAGCTAAATAATTAGCTGTCTTACTTTCAAAATACCCAAAATAGAGTTATTCGAGGTTAGTCCGTTTTTTCTTTAAAATCACACACGTCTTCAATAATACAGCTGCCGCATTTAGGCTTACGGGCAACGCAAGTATAGCGCCCGTGTAGTATTAACCAGTGGTGTACGTCTACTTTAAATTCTTTAGGGACGACCTTTTCAAGTTTTTGCTCAACAGCAACTACATTTTTACCCATTGCAAATTTGGTGCGGTTAGAAACACGAAAAAAATGCGTGTCTACGGCAATGGTTGGCCAGCCTAAAGATAAGGAAAATAGATTTTATTTTAAACTATGGCCTCGCAGCATACCCATATTGACGGTCATTTTTGTGCGATAAACGTACTTACAGTTGCTTAATATGACCATAATTGTCACTTGCATAATCACTTTTAAAATCGGATTTAATTGCTAACGACTTACGGAAAGTGCTTTTCGCCATTTCAAAGTCTCCTTTTGATAAGTAAGCAAATGCTAAGCTATCGTATACTTGCGGCGCATCAGGGAAAAGGGATATCAAATACTTAAACATATCAAATGCTGCTGTCCATGATTCTGACTTAAGCAACTCCATGCCTAATTCATTGATTGTTCGACCAATAAACTGCTTATAACCGTTCTCGCGGTATGTCCTCTTAAAGTGTTTAACAAACCCTTTTGGGCCATTTGTTTGGTAATACTCGAAAGCAAAGTTTTTTTCCAATTGCTTTATCGGTTCATATTTACCATTTTGAATAAAAGACAAAATTCGGCCAGAAATACGCTCTGCAATTAGGTGATCGGTATTGGCCAAGACGACAATTTCATAACCATTTTCCAAATCAACCTCAACAGCAGCACTCACTCCCAACCCTCCACCGTATGCGGCCCAATGGGAGCCATCCATTGCAAATGACTTACGATTTGTATGGTCAGAGTTCTTTAGTAGTTTATCGGTATAAAAGAGCGCACGATAAAACTGTTGAACATCTATAACTGTAGACTCAATGCCACCATCCGGGCTGGGATGTTCTGTAACACCAACTCGTTTCAACGTATTATTGTACTTATAGGTATATCGTATCGACTGGTGCTCATGATAGTTCATAGGCTTGAAGGTTGTTGATGACATGCCAGCTGGATTGAAAATATTGTTTGCAAGTAACTTTTCGAATGATTGGCCTGTAACTTTTTCAAGAATGACACCCAACACTACATAACCGTAGTTTGAATATTTATAATCGCTATCAGGTTCGAATAAGAGAGGGGTGTCTATTAACAGTTTTAGTTTTTTGTCTAGAGTATCAAACGCGAGTTGATTCTCACGATATTCAGCTACAAAGATATCAGCAAATCCAGCTCTATGATTTAGTAAATGTTCAATTGTAATTTTCTCAGCATGAAGCTGTTTAAAGCCTAACTCAAACGTAATGAGTTTGTCACTTAACTTGAGCTTTCCAGCTTCTACTTGTTTCAAAATTAGGACTTTGGTGAAGTCTTTCATTATTGATCCAAGATTAAAGCGGCTTTGAGTTCTGTTCCTTAATTCTTTTTCAATATCCTGAAAACCATAAGAAGATGAAAATACCTCTTTACCATCTTTCGTTATCAGCACATTTCCTGAAAACCATCCCATTTCTTGGTATTGAATTGCGATGTTATCTGCAACTTCAGACACTTTCATATTCTTATTTTGTGTATTTTCCTCGACTGCATAAGCCATTGAAGATATTGCAAAGTATATAAGAAGGATTACAGTGAAATTTCGGATCATTAGCGTGACACTATTCTGTTAAATTAATTTAGTAGTGAGTTAATTACATAGGATTCTGTTGCAACATTTCTCACTTTTTTAATTAAACTATTAATAACAAACTTCATAACCCATTGCTAGTTAATCAGTTTTGTCTTTAAACTCACACAAGTCTTCAATAATACAGCTGCCGCATTTAGGTTTACGTGCTACGCAGGTGTAGCGCCCGTGTAGTATTAACCAGTGGTGTACGTCTACTTTAAATTCTTTAGGAACAACCTTTTCAAGTTTTTGCTCAACGGCGACTACATCTTTGCCCATCGCAAATTTGGTGCGGTTTGAAACACGAAAAATATGCGTGTCTACGGCAATGGTTGGCCAGCCGAAGGCTGTGTTGAGCACTACATTTGCGGTTTTTCGGCCAACACCGGGTAGGGCTTCTAGAGCTTCGCGGTTCTCGGGAACAATGCCGTTATGTTGATCAACCAATATTTGGCACATTTTGTACACGTTTGCGGCTTTTGAATTAAATAACCCAATGGTTTTTATATAATCGCGAAGCGCATCGTGGCCAATATCTAAAATGGCTTGTGGCGTATTAGCAACCGGAAATAATTTACGGGTGGCTTTATTTACCCCTACATCGGTGGCTTGTGCAGAGAGCGTAACAGCTACTAGTAGCTCAAATGGGCTTGAATATTCAAGCTCGGTTTCTGGATGCGGGTTTTGCTCGCGCAAGCGCGAGAGTATTTGGTGACGTTTTTCTTTATTCATGCAACTTAAAACGCATTAGCTAATAGCGTTAATGCGTTTTCCCCTTAAGTTAAGCTAGTAACACGTGCGCGTGGGCCTTTTTCGGCTTCTGGCGGCGTTACTTGTTTTGATTTTATTTGTGCGTCAATAACATTTTTTGCTGCTATTAGCAGCCCAAGCCCTAAAAAGGCGCCGGGTGGTAAAATAGCGAGTAAAAACTGGCTATCGAAACTAAATATTTCCAAGCGTAGGCTTTGTGCCCATGGCCCTAGGAGCAAATCGGCTCCATCGAATAATGTACCTTGGCCTATCAGTTCGCGCATTGCACCTAGCGCTAACAGTACGGCCATAAAGCCTAAGCCCATCATTAGGCCGTCGAATGCAGACAGGTGCACAGGGTTTTTAGAGGCATACGCCTCTGCACGGCCAATAATGGCGCAGTTAGTTACTATTAGTGGAATAAATATGCCTAATGATTGATACAAACCAAAGGTGTACGCATTCATAAGTAGTTGAACTATAGTCACAAAGCCTGCAATAATCATGACAAATACCGGAATACGAATGTCTTTAGGTACCCAATTACGCACAACTGAAACAGTAATATTAGAGCCTACTAAAACTAATAAAGTAGCTAACCCTAGGCCAAGTGCGTTGGTTACAGTTGATGTAACAGCTAAAAGCGGGCATAAACCGAGTAGCTGCACTAGCGCGGGGTTATTAGCCCATACGCCTTCTTTGTATAAGGTTTTTAACTCACTCATTGTGTTACCTCTTGGCAAGCATTAGGCTGTTTAAAAATGGCGTCAAAGTTAGTTTTTGCAAATAATACGGCATTTTTTACCGAGCCTACCACGGCGCGAGGGGTAATTGTTGCACCGGTAAATTGGTCAAACTGGCCGCCATCCTTTTTTACCGCCCAACGGGCATCGTCTTCACTTTGAACCGTTAAATCGTTAAATGTAGTGATCCACAGCGACTTTTTAACTTCTACTTTGTCGCCTAAGCCGGGCGTTTCTTCGTGCTTAGTAGTGCGAACGCCGGCAATGGTGCCATCAGCAAGTACGGCGGTTAATAAGTTAATATCGCCACTGTAACCACTAGGTGTTATGTGTCTTATTACAAGTGCAACAGGTTGCTGATTTTTATAAGCGCGGTAAATAACTTGCTCGGGGTAAGGACCAAGTTGTTCGTCGCTCATAATTACGCAATTTGTATTGAGCTGATTATCGTAGCTGCTTGGGTTTAATACCTCTTGTAATTGTGAGGTTAGTTGCAAGCGTTCTTGCTCGGCAATTTTATCGGCGGTAAAGGCATCAATTGAGGCAACTAAGCCTGTTGTTATCAGTGCAAAGGCGGTTAATATCGCGCCATTTTTAGCCATTGATGAAATAATCATTTTACTGCTCCGTGGCCATAAGTGCGTGGTTGGGTGTAGTAATCAATCAGCGGTACAGCAATATTAATTAATAATACACTAAAGGCTACCGCATCAGGGAAGCCACCAAAGGTGCGAATTAAATACACCAACAAGCCAATTAACGCGCCATAAATTAAGCGCCCTTTATTGGTAGTTGCAGCCGAAACAGGATCGGTGGCGATAAAAAATGCGCCCATCATGGTTGCGCCACTTAATAGGTGAAATACCATACCCGGCTCGGTACCCGGTGCGGCAATATAGCCAATGGCACTGCACAGCGCTAGTGAGCCTATAAAGCTTACTGGAATATGCCAGTTTATAATTTTAGCTTTTAAAAGGTATAAACCACCGGCTAAAAAGCCTAGGTTAACCCATAGCCAACCAAGCCCAGCCCATTGAGAAAAAATCGGTTTTTGCATACTTTCGCTAACGGTTAGACCATGTGCTACATCGGTTTTAACTGTATCAAGCGGGGTGGCCATGGTGAGGCCATCAACGCCGGCACGGACTTGATCGACACTAAAGCCCAGAGCGGTAAAATCGGTAAATATAAGGCGTAGTTGGTCAATAAAGCCAATTGGGGCGTTAAGTAAATCGGTAACGGGTAACCAAGCGGTCATTTGCACCGGAAACGAGACTAAAAGTAGTACGTATGCGGCCATTGCTGGGTTAAATAAGTTAAAGCCAAGCCCACCATAAAGTTGCTTTACAATCACAATGGCAAATAAACAGCCAATAATAATGACCCACCAAGGCGCCATCGGCGGAATACTCAGTGCTAACAGCACACCAGTAAGCCAAGCACTACCATCACTCAATGCAGGCCAAACAGGGCGTTTACGCATTAACATAATGGCTGCTTCAAATACGCTTACAGCAACAAGTGCCAGTACTAACTGAATAAGTACGCCAGTCCCAAAAAATAACACTTGCACTATTAGCCCAGGAATACACGCAGCAATTACGGTTAGCATTAATCGCGTTAACGACTTATGGCTATGGTTGTGCGGCGAACTGGCCATGGTTAATTTCATGACTGATCATTTCCTTCTTTTTGTAACTTTTTAGCTTTGGCGCGCGCTATTGCGGCGGCCACGGCGGCTTTTTTCTTCTCTGCTGCAGTTTGCTCAGAGGCCGTTTGCTCAGAGTCTGAACCGCTGCTGGTTTGTGGCTCATTGCTGTGTTCAGGTGTGCTGTGTTCACTTGCTGCTGATTGCTCTGCTTCTTTAGCTGCTTTTTTAGCTTTAGCGCGGGCAATAGCAGCAGCTACGGCCGCTTTTTTGTCATCAGCAGGAGAGTGTGTTTGTGAGTTTTCAGGCTCAACTTCACTTGTTTGCTCAGCAGAACTTAGTTCATCTGATTGCTGGGCTTGCGCAGCCGCTTTAGCGGCTTTTTTAGCTTTAGCACGCGCGATAGCAGCAGCTACCGCTGCTTTTTTATCATCTGCGGGCGCGGGGGCTTCATCGCTTTGTGGCTCTGCTTCTTGCTCAGCTTGCGCCGTTTTTTTAGCTTTAGCACGCGCAATAGCAGCAGCTACTGCTGCTTTTTTGTCATCAGCTGGGGCGGGCGCTTCATCGCTTTGTGGCTCTGCACTTTGCTCAGCTTTCGCCGCTTTTTTAGCTTTAGCACGGGCAATAGCAGCAGCTACCGCAGCTTTTTTGTCATCAGCTGGGGCGGTTGCTTCATCGTTTTGTGGCTCTGCACTTTGCTCAGCTTGCGCCGCTTTTTTCGCTTTAGCACGAGCAATAGCAGCAGCTACGGCTGCTTTTTTATCATCAGCGGGAGCGGTTGCTTCATCGTTTTGTGGCTCAGCGCTTTGCTCAGCTTGCGCCGCTTTTTTCGCTTTAGCGCGGGCAATAGCAGCAGCTACGGCTGACTTTTTATCATCTGGTGTTGGTGATGACTCGCCCTCGGCAGCTTTTTGTTCTTTATATTTACGTGCTTTTTCTTTACGTAGTGCGCGCTCTTTAGCTACTTCACTGTTATCTGGCTCAAGCTCTTCACCTTGCTGTTTTTTCGCTTTGGCGCGGGCAATTGCAGCGGCTACAGCTGATTTTTCATCGCCATCCGATGATTTGCTCTTAACGCGGGCAAGGGCATCCGCTACTTTTTGTTTTTCATCTGATGTTTTTGCCGCTGGTTTACGTTTATGGCGGTTTTGACGTTCTTGTTGCTCGCGCTCTAGGCGTTCTTTACGGGCGTCAAAGCGCTCTTTTGCTCTATCGGCTTTAATTTTTTCGGCTTGCTGCTCTTTTATTTCTACTTTTGCTACGCGGTAATACTGCACCAATGGAATTTCGCTTGGGCATACATACGCACACGCACCACATTCAATACAATCAAATAAGTTGTGCTCTTGTAATTTGTCGTATTCTTTTGATTTTGCAAACCATTGTAATTGCTGGGGTAATAACGAAGCAGGGCAGGCATCTGCACAGGCACTACAACGTATACAAGCTTTTTCAGGGCCAGGCTCTGCGAGCTCTTTATGATCGGGGGCTAAAATACAGTTGGTGGTTTTAATTACCCCAATACGCACAGTCGGTAAGGTAAAGCCCATCATCGGCCCGCCCATAACAACGCGCTGCTGTGGTACGGGTGAAAAACCTTGGCAATCAAGCAGGTGCTTAACTTCGGTGCCTAATAATGCCCATACATTACCTGCATTATGAATGGTGTTACCTGTTACTGTAACAACGCGCTCTATAAGCGGTTTACCTTCGTACACCGCTTGTTGCACAGCAAATAAAGTTCCTGTGTTGTGCACTAAAATACCAATATCGGCAGGAATACCGCCACTGGGTACTTCACGGTTTGTAAGTAATTTAATTAATTGTTTTTCGCCGCCCGATGGATAAACAGTAGGCACCGTTTGAATAACAATATTGGCGTTGTGCTCTGCGGCACTTTTCATAGCCGCTATGGCTTCGGGCTTATTATCTTCAATGCCAACAATACACAGTGTCGGGTTTAAAATTTGTTGCATTAGCTCAATGCCTTGCACTACTTGCTTGGCATGTTCACGCATTAACACATCGTCGGCTGTTATGTATGGTTCACACTCAACAGCATTAACAATTAAAAACTCAATAGGTTGTTTTATATCGGCTTTTACATAAGTAGGAAAGCCTGCTCCACCCATACCACTTATACCTGCTTGATGAATTATATCGACTAATTCATCGTGGCTAAGCTCACTTGGGTTAGGTGTTGGGGTTAGTTCGCACCATTGATCTTTGCCATCAGGCTCAATAATAATACTTAGCTCAGGTAAAGCCGATGGATGCGCCGAAGGCATAGAAGCAATATCTGTTATGGTGCCAGAGCTGGGCGCATGTACAGGCACAGACCAATTCGCAACGGGCACGGTAAGTGCTTGGCCTTTTAATACCTGTTGGCCTTTTTCTACAATTAATTTACCGTTAGCACCAATGTGCTGTTTAATTGGTACAACTAACTTATCAGGTAGAGGAAGCCTAGCAATACGCGCACTGTTAGAGAGTGTTTTTTGTTGTGGTGGATGCACGCCGCCCGGGAATGCCCAAACAGTGCCTTTTTTAATTTGTTCAAGTAACTTTTCCACTCAAACCTCTAATCTATTTGCGTGACAGGAATAGCATCAAGTTGCCATTTCCAGTTTTGTTTTGTTTCGGCTACAGGCAGCATATCAATGCAATCTACAGGGCAGGGCTCTACACATAAATCGCAGCCGGTACATTCTTCAATTAGTACAGTGTGCATTTGGCGTGTAGCACCGACAATGGCATCCACAGGGCATGCCTGAATACACTTAGTACAGCCTATGCACTCGTCTTCGCGAATATAGGCCACTGTTTTTATCGGCTCTGCTTGTTCGCCACCGGCAAGCGGTTTAGGCTCTACGCCCATTAAATCGGCCAGCTTTTTAACCGTTGCTTCACCGCCTGGTGGGCATTTATTAATTTCATCCCCGTTGGCAATTGCCTCAGCGTAGGGGCGACAGCCCGGATAGCCACACTGGCCACACTGGGTTTGCGGTAAAATGGTATCTATTTGCTCAACAATTGGGTCGCCTTCTACACGAAAGCGAATAGCTGCAAAGCCTAAAATAAGTCCAAAAACAAGCGCTAGCGAGCCAAGCGCTATCAAGGCATACATTAAGGTCATATTAAAACTTCACTAATCCGGTAAAACCCATAAACGCCATCGACATTAAGCCGGCGGTGATCATGGCTATTGAGGCGCCTTTAAACGGGGTAGGAACATCTGCAGCAGCAAGGCGTTCGCGCAGCGCTGCAAATAATACAAGTACTAACGAAAAGCCAACGGCTGCGCCAAAACCATACACGGCCGATTGTAAAAAGGTGTGATCTTCTTTTATATTAAGAAGCGCAACACCTAATACCGCACAGTTAGTGGTGATCAGCGGTAAAAATATACCCAGTAAACGGTATAAAGTCGGGCTAGTTTTACGCACAACCATTTCGGTAAATTGCACCACAACGGCAATCACTAAAATAAAGCTCATGGTGCGTAAAAATTCGATATCTAGCGGCGCTAAAATATATTGATTAACTAAATAGCTTGTAACAGAGGCAAGAGTAAGCACAAACGTGGTTGCTAAAGACATACCAATAGCGGTATCAAGCTTGCCTGATACACCCATAAATGGACATAAGCCTAAAAATTGTACTAATACAAAGTTATTAACTAGAACGGTTCCAATCAATAACAAGACATATTCTGTCATGTGTGCCTCGCGCTATTAAAATCCTGTGTATTATCCTTTTTTCTGCCCCGATAAACAACATATGCGAGTCGTTATCAGTTAAATAAACACAGTAAAATAATTAAGCGATCACAAAGCTGTAAAATTTATGTGATTTTAAAGTAAGCGAAAAATTAAACAGTTAAACGCAAAAAAGAGCACATGTGCTCTATTTTACTTTAATTAAGGAGAGGTGCTAAATATCTTTAGGTTTTTCTATGTAATAACCTTGTACGCCGTCTAGGCAAAGCGTTTCTACTATGTGTTTTTCTTCTTGGCTTTCAACGCCCTCAGCAAACACACTCACACCAATGCGGTGGGCTAAATCAACCATTAAGCGCATAAAGTATTGATTGTTTTTATCATCTTCTAGCCCGCGGGTGTAACTTGCATCCATTTTAATAAAGTCTGGTTTTAAATCACGGAAAAACTTAAACGACGTTAGTCCTACACCAAAGCGTTCAACCGTTACGCGGGCACCTACGCGATGCACCATATCAATAAAGCGTTTACTGGCTTTAATATTTTGCTGTAGGCCAAACTCACTTACTTCAAATACTAATTTAGAGGCTATATGTGTATCTTTTAATAAGCGGCGCTCTAACCAAATAACAAATTGATCGTTATGTGCACTTGAGGCGGTCACATTCAGGCCAAAAAACTTTTCAGAGAGGTTACGGCTTTTAATTTTTTCAAGTGATGAGTCAATAATTAAGCGGTCAATTTCTATGGCCATATCGAGTTTTTCAGCCATGGCCAGAAACGAGGCCGTAGGAAGCACTTGGTTATCTTCGGTTTTAAAGCGCACTTGTATCTCTGCATACGCCTTAATGCTTTTACCCAGCGGCATAATATTTTGCATTACTAAGTGAACACGTTTTGATTCAATCACTTCGTTAATCACTTTACGCCAGTTTTGGTTACCAAACCCAGCACTAACATTATTAACTAAATCGGTTTCGCGCTGCACATGCCATGCATTTACTTGCTTAGATTGCGCCATGCTCATTGCGTTATCGACAACCGATAATAGTTCACCCAGCGGTTTGCCTTTTTCGTAGCCCACAATACCTGTGTTAGCCACAGAGCTGAGCTCTTGATTTTGTTGATATTGAGTAAAGCGCGATTGCAGGTTTTCACCAAAACGCTCTGCTTCTTTAAGTGGGGTATTAGGAAGTACAACGGCAAAGTCTGAGCTATTTAGCCTAAATACTTGGCTGCCGGTGTAAGTGCCGCTTATATGCTTAATTATATCCGCCACACCTTTAACGTAGTCATCACCTTTTTGGTAGCCACGGCTTTGATTTATAGTTTGCAGCTCACTACAGCGTACAAGCGCTAACGATCCAAACGTACTGCGCTCACTGTTTTCGATGTGTTTTTCGTAATATTCAACAAACATATTACGGTTACCTAATTCGGTAATTACATCTTTATAGGCTTCTTGTTTGATACTTAAGGCAGCGTTTTGAATATCATCATTTTTATTTTTTAAAAAATGCGAAAGGCGATTAAAGCTCGGGACTAAATCTTTACCTAGCTTTTTCATTTTACTTGCATCAAGTGCGGTGTCTAAGTCGTCGCCAATTTGATTTTGGTTAATATAAATGTCTATTACATCGGCTACGGTCATGCTGATATTTTTATTTAAGCTAAGAAAAATAGACTTCATTAATATGATAGGAATAATCACTAAAAAGGCAGAAATAAATATAACTATAAATAACGAGGTTTGTAGCTGCTGCGCTAAACGTTCAATGTTGAGGGTAAATTCTACTTTTATATCTGCAGCGTCGTTAACGGCAAATTGTGGGCGAACCGAATTAAAGCTAGATTGAATAAATTCAGCAAACATGGGCAGTTGGGTAGGGGAGTTAACTGAAAACACCTCAGCCCCTTGGTAGTCTCTTAGTATAAAGCTTGAAAACGTTTTACCATCGCCAATCGCTTTTTTTATACTTTCAGGCGAAAGCTCATCACTTGTTAAGCTGTTAATGTAACGTGTTACGCTGGTTTGCGCTGAAGTTTGTGCTTCACTTACTGCATTATTAAAGCTTACAGATATGAAGTAGCTTCCAGCCGCAACACATACAAGCCAAGACAGGATTTGTATAAAAATAAGTTTTTTAAAGCCAGCCATGTTATCAATCTTTTAATAGTTCAAAAGGAAAGGAATCAGGTCCTTGATCATTCAACTAATAGCAACACATTAGAATAGATATTATGTTTTAGTTATAAAGCAGAAGAGTAGTGGAAAATTACTGAAATGTCTATGAAATTCTTATGATTGGCTCCCCCTCCCCGACTCGAACGGGGGACCTGCGGATTAACAGTCCGTCGCTCTAACCAACTGAGCTAAGGGGG
>NZ_JALNTH010000053.1:0-41657 GCF_023161935.1 Pseudoalteromonas sp. 2CM28B | reverse complement strand
TTGAGGCTAAGTCATAGCGCCGCAGATGTAAAAAGCTTATCTTTATAGTGAAGTGTTAGAGAGGAACGCTGTTGATGCCACAAGCTTTTTCAGAGCTTTTGATACTGTTTCACTTTGCTAAAAGATTTGTCGCTATTAGAAAGCGACGTTACTTTCCCATTAGTGTTGTTTTGAAGCTGTGGTGATGGGTTTTGTTTCTCATAAAAGTTTATTTATAATATCACGCTTACTTATAGGGATATTTTATGATTGAAGTGAAGGGCTTAAACAAGCAGTTTGCTGCCAACGTTGTTTACAATGATTACAATAAGGTGTTTAGCAGCCAAAAAGTGTGTATTGATGCACCTAATGGTCAAGGTAAAACAACGTTGTTGATGATGTTGGCAGAGCTCGAAACGCGCCAAAGTGGGCAGATTTTATTTTCTAAAAAAGCATTAACCGAACCGCATAAACAAGTTGCTATAGCCTCAGACTGTATTGCTTTACCTGACTTTCTTACGGCAAAGCAAATTATTAACTTGTCCGTGAATACGCTGGGTTGTGATTGGCCAACGACAATAATAGATGGGTTTAATTTCAATGAATTTTTAAATACTCGTTTTGATGCGCTATCGTCAGGTAATCAAAAGAAATGCCAGTTAATTTTAGCGCTTATGCGTGATGCACCTTATTTACTTCTAGACGAACCCAGCGCAGCACTTGATCAAGCCAGTATTCAGTATTTATTAGTACTGCTTGATGAATATCTAATAGATAAGCCCAATGGGCAAATAGTCATCACCTGCCATGAACCAGCGCCATTTATTGAGCGTGGCTTTGAGTGTATACCGTTATGATTGCAAATTTAAAACAATCAATCGGGCAATATCGCTCTTTTATGGATTATCGTTATCAGGCTTACAAAACTGAACTCACGCAATTATTGTTACAACTAAAAAGCTTTGGGTTGTTATTTTTAGTGGTGTTAGGCTCGTCAGTGTTGGGTTTGATATTGCTACTTTTTTTAGGCCTTGGAAAAATTATAGACAGCAGCGCAGCACCCCAATACGGTGCACAAATGGCTTTATTTTATTTGTTACTACAAAGTGTGATGCTCAGCGCAATGAAGTCAGCAATTAAAAATAGTAAGCAGCGGTTATTTCAGCAAACTATTGCACGATCAGTTTGGTTATATTTAGTCGATATTAAATTATTAACGCTCAGTAATGCATGGCTTATAGCCAGTGTATTAATTGCGGTAGATTTAACGCTATCACAATGGGTTAAAGTACCGCATTTTATTGTATTTATGTTGCTGCAGTTTAGCTTGGGCGTTTTGTGTTTATACAAACCCAGCGCACTGATATATGGTTTTTTATTTAGCACGATATTAGTGCTGGTTCCTATTCATATGCAGCCGCTCACTTATCATATGGGCTTTGCTTTATTGTTTGCGCTGAGCCTTTTTGTCCCCGTGGTTAATGTTAACGGGCGTATTGCAGTAAGTTCATTATTGGGCTTTTGGTTTTGTTATTTATTAAACCATTGTTGGACACTTGTTTGGCGCGTGTCGTTACTTTTATGTGTATTCATGGCATCAGCTGCGCTAATAAACGAACGTGCTGATTTAGTACCTATACTTGTGATATTAGCCATGGCTTTTATTGTACTCTTTAGTAGTTCATTGCAATTTGATAGCGGTAGGGTGTATGAGCAGTATCGATTATTTTTTAAAACATGCGAGCAAGAACGCGCCTTTTATATTAGCCAGTTTTTACCTAGCATATTGCTGTTTTTATTATCCACAATAAGTTATAGCGTTATTTTTGGTTACACTCATATTGTATTATTTGTCATTGGAAATATGTGGTGTGTATTACAGGTTTACCTTGCACAAAAAAAACCAGCGCATTATGCGCTGGTTTGGCTAATTTCAACAGGGTTGCTGCTAGCTTTACTACATTAGTTAAGCGGCATCTGCCTTTTTAGATTTAGCTTTGCTATTACGCGCTGCTTTGCCGGCAAGTAAATCGGCAGGGTCAAAGTCGTCAACGTTAATAACGTCTAAGCGAGCTTGCTCAACAGCTGCTAACTTATCAGCTTCAGCTTGGCTTAAAATGCCGGCTTCTAAGCCCATTTGCGCCACTTTATCAAGTTGGAAGAATGGCAATTTAACGCCTTTCTCTTTACATACGCGTTCAAATAAAGGCTCTACCTCTAGTACGTCTTTAAGCGTTTGCTCTTGACGACCTACAAGGTTAAGCGGCTCGTTTGTAAGGTATACATAGCTTGCTAAACGATTACGCGTTTCGCTAGGCACTTGCAGTAATTGCGCTAGCTTATGCTCAAGTTTGTCGGTAGGTTTACGGACCGGGCGACCAAACGGGAATAACAATACTTTTAATACGCCACGAAGTGGTGCAGATGGCATATTGTTGATTAAATCAGCAAGCGCACGTTGACAGTGGTAAAGGTGATCCTGACAGCTCCACTGAACCAGTGCAAAATCTTCTTTTTTACGGCCTTCGTCGTTATAACGTTTAAGCGTTGCAGACACTAAGTAAAGGTAGCTTAATAAGTCACCTAAGCGTGCTGAAATACGTTCTTTACGTTTAAGTGAACCACCAAATACTGCCATACTTATATCAGACATAAGTGCAAGTGATGCACTAAAGCGTGACGCTATACGGTAAAACTCTGCCGTTTCGTCTTTGTACGGTACGCTAGTAAAGCGAGCGCCAGTAAGTGCAAGCCACTTAGTACGTACAAGGTTAGACATGGTAAAGCCAATGTGGCCCATTAGCGCTTTATCAAATACGTTAAGCGCTTCTTCGCGGTCTTCAATTTCACACGCACTTAGCTCGGTAAGTACAAATGGATGACAACGAATAGCACCTTGACCATAAATAATCATATTACGGGTCAAGATGTTTGCACCTTCAACGGTAATGGCAATAGGTGCACCTTGATAGCCACGACCTAAATAGTTATTTGGCCCAAGCATGATCCCTTTACCGCCTAGCACGTCCATTGCATGAATGGTCGACTCGCGCATTTGCTCAGTAAGGTGATATTTAATAATAGCTGAAACAACCGATGGTTTTTCACCTAAATCTACGGCCCCCGTAGACATGCTAACTGCTGCATCAGAGCTGTAAGCGTAACCTGCAAGTTTAGCCAGTGACTCTTCAACACCTTCCATTTTACCAATTGGTAAGCGGAACTGACGACGAATACGGCTGTATGCACCTGTTGCTGTTGCAATTGTTTTAATGCCACCGGCAGAGTTTGACGGCAATGTAATTGCACGGCCCACCGATAAACATTCAACCAGCATACGCCAGCCTTGGCCAGCCATTTCTGGGCCACCAATAATGTAATCTAGGGGTACAAATATGTCTTTACCGCGGGTCGGGCCATTTTGAAATGGTACGTTAAGCGGGAAGTGACGGCGTCCAATTTCAACACCAGGCGTGTTAGTTGGAATAAGTGCACAGGTAATGCCCGGCTCTTTGTTGTCGCTTAGTAAACCATCTGGATCTTGTAGTTTAAAGGCAAGACCAAGTACAGTGGCCACAGGAGCAAGGGTAATGTAACGCTTGTTCCATGTAAGGCTTACACCCACCACTTCTTCGCCATTCCATTGCCCTTTACATACTACACCGTAGTCAGGAATTGAGCTTGCATCAGAACCTGCCTCTGGCGAAGTAAGAGCAAAACATGGAATTTCTTGACCGCTTGCTAAACGCGGTAAGTAATGATTTTTTTGATCTTCAGTACCGTAGTGCTGTAATAACTCACCCGGGCCTAACGAGTTAGGTACACCAACAATTGACGAAAGCAATGTTGATTTACTGGTTAGTTTTTGCAGTACACACGATTGTGCAAATGCAGAGAATTCTAAGCCGCCGTATTCCTTTTTAATGATCATGGCAAAGAATTTATTATCTTTTAAATATTGCCATACGTCCTGAGGTAAATCAGTTAGCTCATGCGTAGCTTCCCAATCGTCCAGCATACTACATACAACTTCAACAGGGCCGTCGATAAATGCCTGCTCTTCAATAGTAAGTTTTGGAACTGGATACTGGTGAAGCTTTTTCCAATCTGGGTTACCACAAAATAAATCAGCTTCCCACCAAGTTGTACCGGCATCAATAGCTGACTTTTCGGTGTCAGACATGCTCGGTGTAACTTTTTTGAAGACCTTGAAAATAGGCTTGATAATATATTGCTGACGAATGCCAGTAACAGAAAGAGGCACTGCGATGATTAAAAAAATCACCCAGCTAATTAAACCAAAAGCACCAGCAAAGGTACCAATTAATAATGTTGCGGCAGAAACACCAAGTGCTGTGTTCCAACTCGCTCTGTGGTAAAGCGCAATGCTGAGCAGTGCGATTAAACCGAGTGTAAATATGAGTGTCATTGCTAATTCCTTAATAGAGGTCAGACCACCTCGTTTAGAGTAGCGCTAGTAACGCTAAGTTTCAAGTACATTACTTAGATTAAAGTGTAGTTATCGGTACGATTATTACAATGTGTTGTATGTTATACGAACAATTTAACGGTAATGGTTTATTTTGGCTTATCATAAAAAATATAAGCGTTAAAAAAATCAATTAATCTAGTAGTAATATAAGTTTAATTAAGTAAATATACTTATGATGATCAGTGTACGCTTATTAAAAATAGAACGATATTCTATGTTTAGCTTTTTAAAGGTTTATTTATTTTATGTGTGAATTACTTGGCATGTCAGCCAATGTGCCAACGGATATTTGTTTTAGTTTTTCAGGGTTGTTGGAGCGTGGGGGAAATACGGGGCCACATAAAGACGGCTGGGGCATTACTTTTTATGAAGGCAAAGGTTGTAGAACCTTTAAAGATCCCGAGCCAAGTTACCAGTCAGAAATAGCTAAATTAGTTAAAGCTTATCCGATTAAAAGCGTATCAGTTATTAGCCACATTCGCCAAGGAAATCGAGGTCGGGTATGTCTTGAAAATACTCATCCGTTTACTCGTGAGTTGTGGGGGCGTGAAATAACCTATGCTCATAACGGGCAGCTTTCAAATTATCATGATTTAAAACCTGAATATTATCGACCTGTGGGTAATACCGATAGCGAGTTGGCATTTTGCTGGTTGCTTGACAAAATTCGTGAAAAGTACCCGCAGCGACCAAGTAATATGGCGTCGGTTTTTAGATATGCGGCTAAGCTTTCGCATACGCTACGTGAAAAAGGCGTGTTTAATATGTTATTGACCGATGGTGTATTTGTTTTAGCGTATTGTACTAATAATTTACATTATATAACGCGCCGTGCGCCATTTGGTAAAGCAACACTTATTGATGCTGATATGGTGGTCGACTTTCAACAAGAAACTACGCCAAACGATGTGGTAACGGTGATAGCAACAAGGCCGCTAACCAACGATGAACGCTGGCAAAAAATGCAGCCAGGAGAGTTTGCGTTATTTAAAATGGGTGAATTAATGTAGGTTGGTAGAGTAAAACTAAACCCAACTTAAAGTTTCAAATTTAAGTATTGAAATGAAAAGCCCAAGTTATGGTTATCACACTTGGGCGTTTCGTATTGCATCTTGTAAGTAATTTATTTGGGGGTTATTTCGTTTTTAACTTGTGCAGGTAAAGCCGGTGGATTGATCACGGTAAACGATTTCATCTGCACTTCAAACTGTTCCACACCTTTTTCACCTTTCCACATGCGCACAAGCATATAATCCATTTCTGGGGCAAACCAGGCTAAGGCTTGGCGTTTATCGTTATCATATAAGCGTTTAACTTTCACTGCTTCTACATTACCTATAGGCAAGGAAATCATTTCGGTTTCTACCACTTCAAAGTCGTAGTCACGGCAATTACCTTTTTTATCAACCAGTGGAAACGAAAAACTGGTTTTTCCTTTTTTAAGTCCTTCTCGAACTTGCACTTGATAAGAAATACCATCTTGGAAGTTGTCATGCCATTGGCATTTTAGCGGGTAGTCGCTGGTGTTACTGGTGACAGTTTGTGTTTGACGATCAAAGTTAATTTCATACTTTTTGTCAGGCCCAGTCCCCGTGCGGATCATAGCGTACTGAATAGGCTCTACTTTATCGTTAGCAAAGCTAAAAGTTGATGACTCTTGACGTGAGTCAGAGAAAATCATCCATTCAATATCGCTATGGTAAGTGACTTGGTAGTCATTATTATCGAGTTTTTTAAGCGTCCGCTCGGCTTTACCATGATTTGCGCCTTTGCGCAAAATATCGTAGCTGGCTTGATACTGGGTTAACTCACCTGCAATCAGGCTGGTAGGAAGTAATAAAGTGCCCGCACATAATAGCAAGGCACTTAATTTTTTATTTTGGGTAGTGCGCGCCGTGTGCAGGAAGTTGTTTTTCGTCAAGAACTGCATAATCTGCTTCCATCGTAAGTCGTTGTTCACTGAACCACTTGATCACCAAAGGATAAATTATGTGCTCTTGCGCATGCACACGCTTAGCGAGCGTGTCTGCTGTATCGTCTGCAAATACAGGCACTTTGGCTTGAAGAATAACGGGTCCGCCGTCTAATTCTTCAGTTACAAAGTGAACACTAACGCCGTGAACGTCGTCTTTTGCATCAATTGCTCTTTGGTGGGTATTCAGCCCCTGGTACTTAGGCAACAAAGATGGATGAATGTTCAACATTTTTCCAACATATTTTTGCACTAAGTTAGGAGTTAGAATACGCATAAACCCAGCTAATACAACTAGATTTGGTTCAAAAGAGTCAATTATATGCATTAACTGGGCATCGTACGCTTCGCGTGAGTCAAACTCTTTATGACTCAGCACGTGTGTGGCAATACCTGCATTTTTTGCACGCTCTAACCCATAAGCGTCTGCTTTGTTACTAATAACAGCCGCTATATGGGCGTTTATCTCGCCGCTTTCACAGGCGTCTATAATGGCTTGTAAATTTGAGCCACTGCCTGAGATCAAAACTACTAGACGAGTGGGTGCCATTACGCAGCACCACCTACAATTTCAACTTGCTCTTCGCCAGCAACTGCATCTTGAATTTCACCAAGGTGCCATGCGTTCTCGCCAAGATCTTTTAAGATATTTAAGCTATTTTCAAGCTCATCCGCAGGTACAACTAACACCATGCCTACACCACAGTTAAATGTGCGGTACATTTCGTGTGTTGTAATGTTGCCGTTTTCTTGCAACCAGCTAAACACACTTGGCCATTGCCAGCTATCACCTTTAACAACCGCTTTAGCAGATTCAGGTAATACGCGTGGGATATTTTCCCAAAAACCGCCACCAGTAATATGCGAAAGGGCATGCACGTCTACTTGCTTGAACAACTCAAGTAATGGTTTAACGTAAATACGTGTTGGTTCTAAAAGGTGCTCACCTAAGGTTTTGCCATCAATCACTTGATTAGTATCAGCGTTAGAGACTTCTAAAACTTTACGAATTAAAGAGAAACCATTTGAGTGAGGACCGCTAGATGCAAGGGCAATAAGTTGATCGCCTGCAGCTACTTTAGTGCCATCAATAATTTTTGATTTTTCTACCACACCTGTACAAAAGCCTGCCATGTCGTAGTCTTCACCATCATACATACCTGGCATTTCAGCTGTTTCGCCACCAATTAGGGCACAACCTGAAATTTCACAACCTTTACCAATACCGGTTACTACGTCGGCTGCTGTGTCTACATCTAGTTTACCCGTTGCATAGTAATCTAGAAAAAACAGGGGTTCAGCGCCTTGTACTATTAAATCATTTACACACATAGCAACTAAGTCGATACCTACAGTATCGTGCTTTTTAAGGTCAATTGCTAAACGTAACTTAGTGCCTACACCATCGGTGCCAGCTACAAGTACGGGTTGCTTATAACCTTCAGGAATTTCGCAAAGTGCGCCAAAACCACCAATTCCGCCCATCACTTCAGGACGACGAGTTTTTTTAACTACGCCTTTAATACGCTCAACAAGAGCATTACCAGCGTCGATATCTACGCCCGCGTCTTTATAGCTTAGAGACTGTTTTTGTTCGCTCACAGGTTTTCCTCAAAATAGTTGTTTTGATGCTTACTTAGAAACGCGCGTATTTTACAACAATTGCAAGGGCGCGGCTAGTTGAAATCTGAATTTGATTTTAAAGACAAGGACACTTGTCCGCTAGTTGCTGTATTAGTAAACAAAAAAAGCGCCCAATGGCGCTTTTTAATATGGAAATAAAAAATTAATACTACGAATTAGGCTTTAGCTGTAAGTATCGCTCTAAGTGGTGCAGGGTAGCCTTCAATGGTTTTACTGGTGTCAGCGGGGTCTAAAAAGTCAACTAAAGATTCGTTTTCCATCCAGTCAGTTTTACGCTGCTCGTCGAGCGTTGTAATAGCACAATCTTTAATCTGCACATCTTTAAAGCCAACACGTTCCATCCACAATTTTAATGCCGCAGTGCTTGGAATAAACCATACATTACGCATTTTCGCGTAGCGGTCGGTCGGTACTAATACGGTGTTTTCATCGCCTTCAATCACTAATGTTTCAAGCACGAGTTCTCCGCCTGGGCGAAGCTGTGCTTTTAATTGCGCTAAAAAGTCGATAGGGGAACGACGATGATAAAGCACCCCCATTGAAAATACCGTATCAAACGCTTTGAGCTCTGGCAGGGCTTCTACACCTAATGGTAACAAATGCACGTTTTCATCTGGGTTAAAGTGTTTAATTGCCTGAAACTGACATAAAAATAAGTCAGATGGGTCAATACCCACTACAAACTGAGCACCTTCACCGCGCATACGCCATAGGTGATACCCAGAGCCACAACCAATATCTAATACAGTACGGCCTTTTAATGGCTCAATATGCGGCAGAAGTCGATCCCATTTCCAGTCACTGCGCCATTCGGTGTTTATTTCAATACCATGTACAGTAAAGGGACCTTTTCGCCATGGCATCATGCGTTTTAATAAATGCGTAGCTTGTTTTTGCTCGCCTTCGCTCATCTCACCCGGTGCGCCAATTTCTACTTTAGTAGCAATATCAACGTGGGTTGTTTTTACTTCAGGCAAATTTTTAAGTACTTTTTGCCATTTTGGTAAATCACCATGGCTTGCCTCGTTTTGCCAATGTTTTAATTGACCGGGCAGGGTTTCTAGCCAGTGGCTAAGCGGGCTTTGTGCAATTGCTGCGTAAAATTGGTTAAACCATTGAGACATACATTACTCTTTTTATTTAATTGCTACCATTGAGCAAAAATTAAAACATTGATACCACACCTGCGTTTGGCTAAAACCAATCTCGCTTAAACGATTAAAGTGCGTGCTCAGCGTATCGGGGCGCATTACGTTTTCAATGGCTGTACGTTTTTGGCTTATTTCAAGCTCTGAGTAGCCATTGTGACGTTTAAAGTCGTGGTGCAAATCAATTAATAGGTTATCGCACTGCTCGTTTTCGGCTTTAATTTTTTCGCTAAGGAGTAGTACGCCACCGGGTTTTAAGTTAGCGTAAATTTTTTCAAGCACGGCTTGGCGCTGTAAAGGCGGAATAAATTGCAAGGTAAAGTTCATGGCCACAACCGACGCATTTTGAATCTCAAGCTCGTTAATATCGCCCAAAGTTACTGTAACCGGCACGTCTGATTTAAAGCCTTGTAAATGAACCTTGCAGCGCTCAACCATAGCTTGTGAGTTATCTACAGCAATAATATGGCAGTTGTCGGTACGAATATTACGGCGCATACTTAGAGTAACCGCACCAAGCGAGCAACCTAAGTCGTAAAGGTTTGAATTACTTTGCGCATATTCTCCCGCCAATTTACCCATAGTGCTGACAATGGTGGCGTATCCAGGCACAGAGCGCTGGATCATATCCGGAAAAACCTCAACCACATTTTGGTCAAAGCTAAAATCTTTTACTTGTTGCTCAGAGGCGTAAATACTGTCTTTTATACTCACTAAGGCAGTCTCTTTAAAAATAATGGCACTATTTTAACATTTTATACTGGATAGTCAGTGATAAATTCAGTAGCTTGGCTAGAATTATGAATAATAAGTATAAAAGAGAACGTTAAATGAGCAAAAGTAAGGTAATTAGCACAGACGATATATTAGCAACCCTATGTCATTCAGTGACGGAGGTACTATCATCAGCCAGTGGTAACGAAATTAGCTACTCGGCTATGGTGCAAAAAATAACGCGCACTTGTATGCGCCCAGATATTGGCTGTTTTGTATTATTTGATGGTGGCTTTACAGGGTTGGTAGTGACCAATTTTACAGCGCAAGCCGCAATGGAAATTTACGGCGATTACATGCGCAACATGGGCATGCCAGAAGAAGAAATTGCCCACAGTCATTTATCAGATGACGTTTCAAATGTAATGGGCGAGCTAATGAACCAAATAGTGGGCGACTTCACGTCAAAAGTGCGTGAACAGCTGCATACCTCTATTACCCAAAATCAGCCAAAAATGATGGCTATTAATAAACAAGTGCAAATATCGGTTGATACCACTATGGATAGACCACAAGCACGTCGTGTAACCTTCACCACGAGCAAGCAAAATATCTTCTATTTAGAGTTAGCGATGGATAAAACAGAGTTCATCAAGCTACATGACTTTGATATTATCGAAGCAGTAGACCCAGATGACATCATCGAAAACGAAGCAAAGCATAAAGCAGAAAAACAAAAAGCTGCGGACAATGCAAAAGCCAGTGATGCAGATGACGACTTTATGGCCGAGCTTGGTTTATAAAGCTACGAAGCTTTAAGCTTTAAATAACACAATAAAAGCGCGAGTTTACCTTGCGCTTTTTGGTTTGTGGGGAGTTGGTTGCTTTAAGTAATTTTTGGTAAATCTCGTTGTAATATAAGAAGCAAGCAATGCTAGCGATAATGAGTTAAATGTAACTTTCTTATACCTTCAATAATTAATGTGACGACCGCAAGTAAAATAGCTATGTAAGTAAGCCAATCTTTTTGGTTGATAGTCTCGCCTAAAAGAATTACCACTTTTAATAGCAGTACAGGCTCAACATAAACGAGTAAACCAAAAAGGCTTAAATTTAAATAGGGGCAGATAGGGATTGAAACGAAAGCGCTAGAGCACTTATGCCCCCAAGCCCAATTACTAAATAAAGTAATGTTAAATTTACGGTTAACTCCGTGACAACTTGTCCATTGGCAAAGATAAAATAACAAGCTATAAGAAGACTCAAAAGCATATCAATCCATGTGCAACCAATGTTATTAGTGTTTGTTTTTTTGCGTAGCCAAAAATAAATAGGGTAACCTATGCATACAACCCAAACCGGCCACAAAAATGATTGAGAAACAATTAATAGATTTATAATAGCTATCAGAGCAAATAAACATGCTACTTTTTGATGCGGGGTTAAACGCTCTTGAAAAGCAAGTCGTCCGATAATTACCATAGTAATTGGTATGATAAAGTAGCCTAATGAAACCGCTAGACCATATCCATTTACGGGTGCCCACATGAATAGCCATAATTGTGCACCAACTAAAAAAGATGAAAGGAGCCGTGTTAGCCAAAAATACTTTTCATATCGCACCCTCGTTTATATGCCGAGTACAAGTGGCCAGTAACCTTTTAGTAGAATAAAAACAGTTAAAAATGGCACCGTAAATAAAACCCGCCAACCATCTGTTTCGTGACCTTGAAGTTCATTTAACAGTGAAGTGTAAGCAAACATTAGTGCAAAAAGTGCTGATGAAATTATATTTAAAGTAACGCCTAATGAAGTTTTATTAGAGCTTTGCATAGTCGGTATATAGAAGATATTTGTGATAATTTTTTTCATGAAAACGATAATATCAAATCATTTAGAACCACCGTTGTACTAGAACGCGTTAAATCGAGTTTAAATGTGCTTTAAATACACTTGTGGTGATAATCAATTACTTTATGATGAAATGATTTATATTTTTGAATAACGAACTCAAAAAATTTTTAGATAGTGGATGAGGAGCTGCAATTGCCTAGCGTCTAACCCAAGCCGTTTATATAAGCACTTGGGTTATAGTCATTGAGTGTTTAGCGGATAATCATTTGCTCACGCTCAGGGCCTACAGATACCATACTCACAGGCACGCCCATCAGTGCTTCGATGCGTTCAACATAGTGCTGAGCGGCCGCAGGCAGACTGTCAAAAGTACGACAACCGGTAATATCTTCATCCCACGCTGGCATGCTTTCATAGATTGGCGTTAAAGCGGCTGTTTGTGGCCAAATAGGATTTTCGCTGTGATCGCCTGCATAACCAACACAGATTTTTAAATCCGTCATGCCCGATAGGCAATCAATTTTAGTTAATGCAATTTCAGTAGCAGCTTGTAGTTCAACTCCATTACGCGTGGCAACAGCATCAAAATAACCCATATCACGTGGGCGACCAGTTACTGCACCATACTCATTGGCGCTTTCGCGAAAATTCTCTTGCTCCGCCATTGCGGTAACGAGTGTACCTGTGCCAACAGATGAACTAAACGATTTAGCTACTGCAATAACACGTTCAGGTCTCAGTGCCGGTAAACCGCTGCCAATTCCTGCATAGGCGGCAGTGACGTTTGATGATGTAGTATAAGGGTATTCGCCATAAACTAAATCACGGCCAGCGCCTAGTTGCGCTTCAAATAATAAGTTTGCATCTTGCTTTTGTAGCGCTTTTAAAGGCTCTGTTACATTACAAATAAATTCACGCCAAGGAGCGCTGACAGCTAATAACCACTCAGTCATTTGTTCAGCTGTTTGTGAAAAATCACAGCTTGGGTAAAGGGCTTTTAGCTGTGGCATTTTCCAATCAAGCATAAATTGAATACGCTCTAATAAAACCTCTGGCTGATTTAACCAGCCAACTAAAATGCCTTTTTTCATTACGCGGTCGCCGTATGCAGGGGCAATACCTTGGCGAGTTGAGCCGTAAGCGGCATCACCTAAACGTACTTCTTCAAGTGTATCTTCAAGAGCGTGTAGCGGTAAACACAGGGTTGCACGATCAGAAATGCACAGTTTTACCTCAACGCCAGCGGTTTTAACTTCAGCGATTTCTTCGCTTAATGCGCCAGGGCTTATCACCATGCCAGGGCCTAATACGGCAATACAATCAGGATTAAAAATACCACTTGGTAATTGGTGTAATTTAAACGTACCAAACTCATTCACAACGGTATGACCGGCGTTGTTACCACCTTGAAAGCGAATACTTGCAGATGCATCCTCTGCTAAAAAATCGACGATGCGGCCCTTGCCTTCATCACCCCAGTTTGCACCTACAACAACAATTGACGGCATAAATTTCTCTCCAAATTGATTGAATGAATATGGTATGCGCACTATCTAAATAAGAGAAATTAATTATAATTATTATCCTGATAAGAATTTCATATCGATTTTAGATAGTTAAGGTCATCAAAATGTTAGATATTCATTGGTTAAAAACCTTTGTCACATTAGCACAACTAAAGCATTTTGGTAAAACCGCCAATGCGCTGCATATGACACAGCCCAATGTTAGCTTGCACATTAAGCAACTAGAAAAAATGACACGGGCGAAACTGATCGAGCGTAATCCGTTTAGTTTGACGCAAGCAGGTTTACGGCTATTGCAGTCTGGGCAAAAAACTTTGTGGGAATTACAGGTTTGCCAGTCTGATTTAAATGCGATAAATGATCTACGCCAAGGCACCCTAACGATTGCTGCAAGTGATATTATTTCTCGGTTGTTGTTGATTGAGCCGTTCCAGCTATTTAAACGTCAGTTTCCAGGAATTGACTTTACTTTGCTCAATACTACCTCATCACAAGCATCGGCGTTGGTGAAAAGTGCGGAGGCTGATCTTGGTTTTGTTATTGCGCAAAAAGAAAGTGAACCACTGCATTTTACGCAATTGCAGCAGATAAAGTGGTGTGCGCTAGGTAATCATTTACAGCTATGGCAGCAAGCTAAAAATAACAACACTATAACGCTGACTGAGCCGCCAACATTAATTTTACTCGGCCATGATACGCGTACAAGAGAGTTACTTGATAGCGCATTACCGTCTTTAAACTTACCGAATTATCGGGTAATGGAAGTGGGCAGTGTGGATGCACAAATTGATTGGGCTGAAGCGGGCTTTGGTGTTGCGATTGTGCCGGAGTTTTCACTGCGCAGTAAAGCAAATTTAACCACTACAGTCACCGCCTTACCCAAGTTTCCAACCACCAGTCTAGGCTACATTGTGCGGCAAAATCAGGTGCTGTCAAAAGCGATAAAACAATTGCTACATTGGGTGAGTGAAGAGATCTCACGTAGTTATCGCTAACAAGCGGTATTAGTTAATTTTCACAACAAAAAGTGTAAAGTTTTCATGCATATATTAAGGTGCAGTGCTGGTGGCTTTAAAGCTACAATTATTACAGATTTATGCGGACTCTCTACTGAATGAGCTATTTTAAGAATTTAATAACAAAATTTATAATTATGATGCAACAGCGGCCAGGTTTATTGGCAGTATTTGCGTTTTGTAGTGGGGTCGCAAGTTATGTATTGGTTGAACGTAAAGAGTCATTCTCGCAAATTATTGCCATATTGTTGATAGTTAGTTGGCTATGGTTGATTGTTGATAACTGGCTACGTGATAAAGTTGAGCAACGTTTTGGCGTGGCTATTTCTCCTAATGTTATGCGCTTTGCTCTGCAAATGGTGCAACAGGAAAGCCTTTTTTTTGCGCTGCCATTTTTTCTCGCGGCGACTTCTTGGAATCATCCGCAAGCTATATTTACTTCGTTAATTATTCTCTGTGCGTTTATATCAGTTGTTGATCCACTGTATTATAAAAAATTAGCTAAACACAGTGTTCTCTTTACGGTATTTCATAACTTTGCATTGTTTGTGGCCATTTCAGTCACTTTACCAATTTTACTTAACCTTACGACAAGCCAAAGCATAGAGATAGCCTTGATCACTGCCATTATTTTTACCATTCCTAGCTTAGGTAACTTAATGCCTAACGCGCGTTGGTGGCGTTTTCCTTTGTTAGTTGTATTATTGAGTGCACTTAGTGTTGGTTTATGGCAGCTACGTAGCTGGGTACCGCCAGCAGCGTTGCGCTTAACTGATATCACGTTATCCCATGAAGTCGATATTCAGCAACGCAAGCCCATCGGTAACGTTAAGGTGTTAGATGTAGATACATTAAGACGTGAAGGTTTATATAGTTGGACAGCGGTAAAAGCGCCAAGAGGGTTAAACGAAAAGATTTTTCATGTTTGGACCCTTAATAACCAAGTCGTAGATCGAATTGCATTAAATATTACAGGTGGACGAGAGCAAGGCTATAGAGCATGGACCCACAAAATGAACTTTCCAGCAGATCCAGCTGGGAAATGGCAAGTACAGGTTGTTACTGAATCAGGGCAACTAATAGGATTAGCTAAATTTACAGTGGGTTCATAATTGATAGGCTTATAAATACATTAGGGTGAATAAGGGTTGTTATTTTGCTCAACTAACACGCAAAACATACGCAAATCTAGTTCTAGCTGATGGTACTGCGGCTCCATATGGCAGCATAATTTATAAAAGCCTTTGTTATGATCTTTTTCTTTAAAATGCGCGAGTTCATGCACCACTAATGCTTTTAATAATGGTTCCGGTGCGTGTAGTAAATCGCTGTTGATAGCTAAATCGTGCTTACGGGTTTTACCTTGCATACGATACGTGTGTGTTCCGAGTGCATTGGTGACCATATCGCCTTGTTTTTTAAATGCTGCGCGGCCAAACGGCGGTGCATTTTTTAAATACTGTTTTTTAAGCTCAGTGGCGTAGCTATACAGTAACTTATCACTGGTAATGCGATGCGCCTGCGGGTACTTTTTAAGTAAATACTCACTTACCTTTCCTGCTTTTATTAGTCCTAATACTTGCTCAACGATATTGGCAGGGTAGCCGGTAAAGTAACGTGCGTATTCACTCATTATTGTCTCTGTATTTTGAATTTATTTTTAAAAAAGTGCTTGCTGGTGGGCTTCTTTCTCGCCACTAAATGGATTGAGTACGTTGTGATTATACCCCAAATCTTGGCAAAACTGGCGAGCCAGTAAAGGCGCTTCGCGGTTATCAGCCGTATGAAAAAATACATAGGGGCTTTTGCCCTCATTTAGCCACTGGGTTACTTTGCTAAGCCAAGGCTGATAAAAGGTCTTATAATCGTTTTCTAAGTTAGCAATAACGAAGCGCGCCATAGGCTGCGAGCCCGTAGCAATAGCGTGAACTGGTAAGTGGGGCTTTTTTTGTTGGGCGTCTATTAGCGCTTCGGTGGTTGGCTTTACTGCAAAGAGCGCCCGAGTATCCATAGCAATACGGTTTATATTATTTGCCATTAAAAGCTGATTAAGTGCGATTTCGGCCTCACCTTTTTTGAAAAAATCAGGGTGGCGTACCTCAACCCCATAGTTTAGCTCTTTAGGAAGTAACTCAATAAAAGCGGCAAGCTTAGTTAAATGTTGTGGCGCAAACGCTTTAGGTAATTGCAGCATTATTTGCCCTGTTTTTTCAAATAGAGGGGCGAATAAATTAAGCCAATTAGTTAGCTCATTTTGCACGTTAGTAAGTTGGAGTTCGTGACTAAAGCGCTGATGAAACTTAAAGGTAAATTTAAACTCATCGGGTACACTGGCAGCCCATCGTAATACGGTGTCAGGCGAGGGATCGGCATAAAAACTGGTGTTACCTTCTACCGAATTAAAATGCTGCGCATATTCGCTAAGCATATCGGCATTTTTACACTGGCGTGAAAATAAATTTCCTTTCCATGCGCTGCTCGACCACTGCGGGCATCCAATATATAGCATACAAACAAAAGCCTTGATATAAAGTGCCGGTAGTGTAACAAATAACAAAACAGTGCGCTGTAAATTCCACCCCGAAAGGTAAACACGCCCTAGCATCTTCAACCTACTTGGGTATAATGCAGGGCTTAATTTGATTATTTTGAATTGCTAGCGGCTTTATTTTCATTTTGGTGTTTATAAAAACTTTTAAAACAACAGTGTTTAACCGCTATATGCCTTTTATCTGACAGGAAAACTATGCGCTCTATATACTGCGGACAGCTAAATAAAACTCACGTAGATCAGGAAGTTGAACTATGTGGCTGGATCAACAAACGACGTGACCTTGGTGGACTTATCTTTGTCGATTTACGCGATAGAGAAGGTTTAGTACAAGTTGTATTCGATCCGGAAGTTGAAGGATTAATGGAAACAGCTAACAAACTTCGTCAAGAATTTTGTGTGCAGTTAAAAGGGGTTGTTCGTGCACGCCCAGACAGCCAAGTAAATAAAGATATGGCAACCGGCGAAGTAGAAATTTTAGGTACTGAGCTAACTATTATCAACCGCTCTGAGCCGCTTCCGCTTGATTTTAATCAAACAAACTCAGAAGAGCGTCGTTTAAAATACCGTTATTTAGATTTACGTCGTTTAGAAATGAGCGACCGCATTAAATTACGTGCTAGAGCAAGCAGCTTTGTACGTCGCTTTTTAGATGAAAATGGCTTTTTAGATATCGAAACGCCAGTACTAACTAAAGCAACGCCAGAAGGTGCGCGCGATTACTTAGTGCCAAGTCGTGTGCACAAAGGTAGCTTTTACGCATTACCGCAGTCGCCACAGTTGTTTAAGCAATTGTTGATGATGTCGGGTTTTGACCGTTACTACCAAATTGTTAAATGTTTCCGTGATGAAGACTTACGTGCTGACCGTCAACCTGAATTTACTCAAATAGATTTAGAAACCTCGTTCATGAGCTCTGATCAAGTACGTGGTATAACTGAAAAAATGATTCGTGAAATGTGGCAGTCATTACTAAATGTTGATTTAGGTGATTTCCCAGTTATGCCTTACTCTGAAGCAATGAGCTTATATGGTTCTGATAAGCCAGACTTACGTAACCCAATGAAGCTAATTGATGTAGCCGATTTAGTAAAAGACGTAGAGTTTAAAGTATTCTCAGGCCCAGCAAATGATGAAAAAGGCCGTGTTGCAGTACTAACGGTACCAGGTGGCGCATCACTTTCTCGTAAGCAACTAGATGATTACACTAAGTTTATCGGTATTTACGGTGCTAAAGGTTTAGCATGGATGAAAGTTAATGACCGCGATGCAGGCGTTGAGGGCGTACAATCGCCAATCGCTAAATTCTTAAATGAAGATGTGATCACGCAGTTACTTGAACGTACTAATGCACAAACAGGCGATATCATTTTATTTGGTGCGGATAAACGAAACACCGTAAATGAAGCCATGGGCGCACTTCGTTTAAAAATTGGTATTGATTTAGAAATCACTAATTTAGATAGCTGGGCACCACTTTGGGTTGTTGACTTCCCAATGTTTGAAGAAGATGACGAAGGCACATTACACGCTGTACACCATCCATTTACTGCACCAAAAGATATTAGTGCCAGTGAGCTTGAAGCAAACCCAGCAGCGGCTATTTCAGATGCTTACGATATGGTATTAAACGGCTACGAAGTGGGCGGTGGCTCGGTACGTATTCACAATGCAGATATGCAAGAAGCGGCATTTAGAATTTTAGGTATTGAAGCGCAAGAGCAGCAAGATAAATTTGGTTTCTTACTTGACGCACTTAAATACGGCACACCGCCGCATGCAGGTTTAGCGTTCGGTTTAGACCGTTTAGTTATGTTGTTATGTGGTACTGATAACATTCGTGACGTTATTGCTTTCCCTAAAACCACACAAGCATCGTGTTTATTAACCGATGCACCAAGCAAAGCTAACAGCGATTCGCTGACAGAGCTTGCAATTAGTGTAGTTGAGAAAGAATTACCAAGCGCAGAATAAAGCTAGTTTTTAGTTAGATAAAAACCCCTTAGGCTAAATACCTAAGGGGTTTTTTGTTCGGCAAAACCCAATTTAGGTGCTTTATTTTTATGAGCGAGCTATTTAAAGAAAGTCATTATTTTGATCAGTCATTTTCAAACTTTACAGCAAATGCAAAGCGCTTTAGCGATATTGAGTTTGAACAATGTCAGTTTATTGATTGCGATTTTAGTTACAGTCAATTTAGTGCCTGTCGGTTTATAGAGTGTGAGTTTATAAACTGTAATTTGAGTGAGCTTAACTGGAATTACAGCTCGCTAGAAGAGGTGAGCTTTGCAAATTGTAAACTCAATAGCATAGTGTGGGGGCAAGTAAATTGGCCGCAATTAGCGCTAACGTCACCGGTGAGTTTTAAACAGTGTGAGCTGAGCCATAGTTCGTTTTTTGAATTACAGTTAAAAGCCTTAACAATGACGAACTGTTTTGCCAAAGATGTCGATTTTAGACACGCTAACTTAGCTCAAAGCAACTTCTCGGATACTGATTTTAGAGACAGCCTGTTTCATCAAACTAATGTGAGAAAAGCAAATTTTGTTGGCGCAACGCAATTTAATATTGATATAACAAACAATGATGTGAGTAATGCAAAGTTTGAACGGCTTGAAGCGTTAAATCTATTAACAGGACTTGATATCGAGCTGGTTGATTAGCCGCAAGAGCTTACGGCTAATACGTGTATTTACTATTAGCAAGCAGGGCCATTTTTGTTACGTGCACTAGCAAGTGCGCGGGCTATGCTCAGTAGCTCAGGCGAAATATCATCAGCGCCATCTTTAATCAGTTTAGTTACATCACCTGATGAATATAAGCTATCACGCGGTGATTTAATCCCAAGCTCTCTCACAAAGTCTTTGGTTTTACCTGTACTGCCGGTTTCAATAAACTTAAAAATAATGCGTTCGTTGTTACTTTTCGGCTCGGCTTGTAACACTTTAATTTCTTCTTGGTAGGCTTCAATTCTGCTTTGTAGAATGTCGATGCGTTGTTCAATGCTGCTATATGATTTCATGAATGGATTCTTTTGCGATAATAGTAAAACAATAATCGCTATTATCGCACAAATAAGCAAAGGCGCGCGCTAACCTTTATAATAAAAATTAATACTACTTAAAAATATATAGATAATACAATGAAATGCATGTTAAAAATTATAAAAAAGCGTTTAATATTAAGTGCGCTTACTTTAAGTGCTTCGCTATTTGCATCATAAAGTTATGCCCAAGACGATGTAGTGATTGATGATAGTCGTAATCGCTCTATACCTGTAAATATTACCCTACCAACTAACCACCTTAAGTGCAGCGCGCAAGTCAAATGCCCAGTGGTATTTGTAAATGCGGGATATGGCATTAGCCACAATGAATACACCTTTGTAAGTAAGCTATTTAAGCATTGCGGTAGCACATGAGCTTAAAAGTGACCCTACGCTTAATGATGCGCAGCCTTATTTGACCACCCGTATGGAAAATTAGCACCGGGGTGTTGTAACACTAAAATTTTTAGTTAATGAGCTAAGTGTTAAATACCCTGAGTATGATTTTACAAAACTCACTTTATTTGGCCACTCAAATGGTGGAGATATCTCAGCCTTGTTTACAGCTATTTACCCAAGTGAAGTAAGCCAACTAATTACGCTCGATCACCGCCGCATGTTATTGCCACGCAATAAAAACATACATGTGCTCACACTTCGAGGTAGTGATTACCTAACCGATGTGAACGTGCTTTTAACCGACCAAGAGTTAACTGTTTATCCTTTTACACAAACGTTGATATCAGAATCACGTCATAACGATATGTACGATGGCGGGCCTAAATGGCTGGTGGATAGAATGAGTAAAGAGGTAGCGGCGTTTTTAGAAAATTAAACGATACAGTCAGCTTTTTAAATTAAAATCCTAAAAATAGCGCAGGCCTACTGCGCTATTTTAGTTTTAAGTTACTCTACCAGTTCACTCACCACCAAAGGGCTATTATGTAGCGTTTTATGCACGGGGCATTTATCGGCTATTTCGAGTAATCGATTTCGCTGAGCGTCAGTTAAATCACCTTGTAAGGTTATTTTGCGAGTAATAGCCTCTAAATTCCCGGTTTTTTCGCAATCATCACAATCTTGGTTGTAATTGCGGGTATGGTTGAGCTCTACTTTTACATGCTCTAACGGTAACTCTTTGCGACTTGCATACATGCGAAGTGTCATTGCAGTACACGCTCCAAGCCCAGCGAGTAAATGATCATAAGGGTCTGGGCCTAAGTTTTTGCCGCCGACATCGGTAGGCTCATCAGCAAGCCATGTATGGTTTTTAGTACTCACGTGTTGAGTGAATTGATGATCTTTTTCTTCAACTAATACACTGCCGTTAGTTAATTTTGCACTATAGGGTGTTTTCTCGTATTCAACATAGCGATTAGCCCACGTAGCAATGACGTCGGCTGCGTAGTTAGCGTCTTCTTTATTGCTGAGTAAGTGATCGGCATTATCTAAACTTATAAAGCTTTTTGGATGCTTGGCAGCGGCGTAAATTTTTTCGGCTTCACTAATATTCACGGTGGCATCAATAGGAGAGTGCATAACCAACAAAGCACGCTTAAGCTTACCTATATGGCTGTTATCGTATTTGGCGATGTCATCTATAAATTGCTTTTTAATCGTAAACTCACGCCCAGCTAAACACACTTTTGCTTCACCCGATTGGTTTATTTCATCTAAATGAGCAGCAAAGTTATGAGTAACATGCTGGGCATCCGATGGCGCGCCTATGGTCGTAATAGCTGACACTTCGGGTATGTGCTCTGCTGCTGCAAGCACCGCAGCACCACCTAAGCTGTGACCTATTAATAACTGAGGTGCTTTAAAGTGTGTTCTTAAATGATTGGCAGCAGCCACTAAGTCTTGAATGTTTGATGAAAAGTTACTGTTAGCAAAGTCACCGTCGCTATTACCAAGCCCTGTAAAATCAAAGCGTAATACGGCAATGCCTTGCTGAGTGAGTGCGCGGCTTATTCGTGTTGCAGCCGCTACATCTTTAGAGCAGGTAAAACAGTGGGCAAATAAGGCATAAAATTTCACTTCACCAGAGGGCTGTTCAAGTTGTCCAGCAAGTTCTAATTCACCGCTTTTAAAAGAGACTTTTTGTCGCATGAGAATACCTTAACTAATTGATAAAGTGTGTGGTGCTGATAAATAAGAGATTGGTACGATGGGATGAAAATTCAATATTGGCATTATTTTGATCTCGATCAAGCTAGAAAGGGCTTGCCAATTGAGTGCGGACATATGTCCTTATAATTTCAAAGGGGTTTGTCTATCCTCGCACAGCATATAAATGCAGCCTTTATTACTTGAATTAAGTAGTTAAGCTATATTTGAATGTAATACCAATTTGCATAAACCTATGATTAATTCAATGTATTAAGTCGTTGTTTATCGGCGTTTAAAAAACCTTATCTAGAACAACTAGATATAATTTTTTTTGCGTAGTTAGCATGTAATATTTAGTTAATTTAATGGATCTTTACTCAAGCGAATTGGTAAATGGCTTCTAACAACCTACTTACTGGAATGTACCATGCAATTACCTACAGTTGATTATAAAGCGGACGATGCGGCTGCGCAATTTGTTGAATCGTTGAGAAATACTGGTTTTGGCGTATTAAAAAACCATCCTATTCCGCAATCTTTAGTTGAGTCTATTTATAAAAATTGGCAAGACTTTTTTAACTCAGAGCAAAAGCATGAGTTTTTATTTTCAAAAGAAACGCAAGATGGTTATTTTCCACCGTCGGTATCAGAAGTAGCTAAAGGCCATACAGTAAAAGACATTAAAGAGTACTTTCATGTTTACCCTAAAGGCCGTGTTCCTGCACAATTAGAAGCTGATGTGCGTGAGTACTACCGTTTAGCTAATGAATTTGCGGCAACATTATTAAGCTGGGTTCAGGCTGAAGCGCCTGAAGAAGTCCGTGCTAAGTTCTCTATCGATTTAAAAGATATGATTGCCCAATCTGAGCAAACGTTGTTACGTATTTTACATTACCCGCCAATGACAGGTGATGAAGAGCCTGGTGCTATTCGTGCTGCTGCGCACGGTGATATTAACTTATTAACCGTATTACCAGCGTCAAACGAGCCGGGTTTACAAGTACAAAAAACCGATGGCGATTGGTTAGACGTGCCATGTGATTTTGGTAGTCTAATTATTAATATTGGTGACATGTTACAAGAAGCATCGGGTGGCTACTTCCCATCAACGATTCACCGTGTAATTAATCCATCGGGTAAAGCAACAACCAAATCACGTATTTCATTACCATTGTTTTTACACCCTCGTCCAGATGTGGTGTTATCGGAACGCTACACAGCAGATAGCTACTTACAAGAGCGTTTACGTGAGTTAGGTGTAAAATAATCCTTTAGCATTTGTAATGCTCAGGTAAATAAAAGCGGCTGTTTAGCCGCTTTTTTAGTATTTGTGTGTATTGATTTGGCACAAAGTAAATAATGGCATGCATTCTGAGCTACTAAAGGTATAATGCGCGCAACTGGCCACTTTGGCCTAATTTGAAATAGAGAGTTTATATGAGTTTTGATGGTTTAGGTTTATCACAGTCTTTAGTTAATGCGGTTTTAGAAAAGGGCTATGAAACGCCAACGCCTATTCAGGCTCAAGCTATCCCAGCAATTATTGCGCGTCGCGATGTAATGGCCGCAGCACAAACAGGTACAGGTAAAACCGCTGGTTTTACTTTGCCACTAATTGAGCGTTTATCGTCGGGCACTAAAGCAAAAAGTAATCATGTACGTGCGCTTATTTTAACGCCAACCCGAGAGCTTGCGTTGCAAGTAAGCGAAAACGTTGAAGAGTACGCTAAGCATTCTGATGTGAGTTCGTTTGTGGTTTACGGTGGTGTAAAAATTAACCCACAAATGCAGCGCCTTCGCAAAGGGGTTGATATTTTAGTGGCCACACCTGGGCGTTTAATTGATTTACATAATCAAAACGCAGTTAAGTTTGATAGCGTTGAAGTACTGGTTTTAGATGAAGCCGACCGTATGTTAGACATGGGCTTTATCCACGACATTAAACGCTTAATTGCAAAAATGCCTGAAAAACGTCAAAACTTAATGTTCTCAGCAACCTTTTCTGACGACATTCGTGCATTAGCCAAAGGGTTAATTAACGATCCGGTTGAAATTTCAGTCGCTGCCAAAAACACCACTGCTAAAAGCGTGACTCAATGCGTGTACGCTGTCGATAAAGCGCGTAAAACGGCCTTATTAAGCCATTTAATTCGTAGCAATGATTGGCAACAAGTACTGGTATTTAGCCGTACTAAACATGGAGCTAATCGTTTAGTTAAGCAACTTGAACGCGATGATATTGTTGGCGCAGCAATCCATGGTAATAAATCTCAGGGCGCACGTGTTAAAGCATTGGAAGGCTTTAAAAGCGGTGAAGTGCGCGTATTAGTGGCAACTGATATTGTTGCTCGTGGTTTAGATATTGTTGAGCTTCCACACGTAGTTAACTACGACTTACCTAATGTATATGAAGATTATGTCCACCGTATTGGCCGAACTGGTCGTGCGGGTGCATCAGGGCATGCCATTTCGTTTGTAACGGTCGACGATGCAGTAGATTTATACGGTATTGAACGCTTTATTGGCGAGTTAATTCCTCGTGCTGAAGAAGAAGGCTTTGAACCGGCTAACCCTGTTGCTGAGCGCGCACTCGATGCTCGCCCACTGCCTGCTAAAAAGCCAAAGAAAAAACAACCATTTAATAAGCCTAAATCAGATAGCAGCAAGCCTAATAGCAAAAAGCCTAACAATGGTGGCAATGGTACGGGCCCACGTCGTGGTGGCTCTAAAAAGCCAGCAGCTAAAACCGATGAAAATGCACAAAACCCATGGGCAAAGCGTCAATCGGTTGGGGGCAGTGGTCAACGCCGTCGTCGTCCAGCAAATAACGACTAATTGTCACTGCGTTTAGTTAAACGCAGCTGCAAAAAAAGCGCTAGCTTTAAGGTTAGCGCTTTTTTTGTTTTTAATTTATCAGTAAGTAATTAATGCCTAGGCCAACAAACAGCGTAACGCTAACACTCAGTAACGTGCCTAGCATCACATATTCCGTGAGTTGTTTATCTTTGCTGGCACTTAAGTCGCCAAATCTAAACACGGATTTGGCGGCAATTAAAAACCCAAGCCCAGCAAACTGATCTAATAAAATAAATGTCAGCATAAGTACTCGTTCGAGCATACCAATACTTTGTCCTGCTAAAGGGAGACTACCATCACTTGAAAAGTGATTAGTTAAACGCTCTAACATCATTCTTATAAATACCGCACTGGGACTTAAAATAATAAGGTAACCAGTTATAACCCACAGCACTTTTTCGTTGAACAATAACGCCATAAAATTGTTAGTAAATTGCTGATTATCAGTGAGCCAAATGCTTATCACAATGAGGACGGTGATATGGGCAATTTGGTCTAATAAAAAAGGCACTACGCCTTTATTTGAATACGATTTAGCAATATCAATAAAGTAGTGACTGATCATAATAATGCCGGTCGCCAGTAATACGCTGCCTAATTGTTGCCAGCCAAAACTATATTCCCAAAGTGCCACAACGACTGCACTGGTAATTCCGTGAACCAATACATGGTAGTAAAGTTTTTTTGCTTTAAAATGACGGGTGTTTCTGTCGTTTACCCAGCTCATGGGTTGCCAATAAAAATCAGCGAGTAAGTGGCCAATAATCAGTGCAACGAGTAATAGTGAAAATTCCATTAGTCATGTCCTTGCTGTATGCTTTTAAGCTGTTGTTGTGCATGTAAAATAAATCGTTCTATCAGCTGATAGTTAGCAAGATTAAGCAGCTTAGTAACGTTTTCGCGGCTGGTATTGAGCTCTTTAGCTAATGCTGCATGGTTGTTATTAGTATGGGTTAAATATACATACAAAGCGTTTGCTTGTTTTTGAGTGATTTTACACAGCAATACATCAACAAACGCTAGGTTTAGCTTAAAGCTCTCATCAACTGGTTGCTTTGCAATAGCAAATGTAAAACGCTGGTTTGTCATTTTATCTAGCTCATGACCAGAGAGAGTAAACGCCGAGCCTGTGGCCGTTTTTATACTCTTACCAGGGTTATCTATGTGCCCCAACGCCATGCTTTGGCGCAGTTCATAGCCGGCAGATTTTAGCTGTAGGTAGATAAGAATAGCGGTGGTAACTAGCTGTTCACTTTTTTCTACTTGCAGCTGAAATGCATCCCCACGGTAAATATCCCAAGATGTTGTTTTATTACAATTTGCACGTAAACTTTGCTCTAGCTGATAAAGCATGGCATCGTATTGTTGTTTAGGTATTTTTTGCGATTTAATAATATCGCCGCTGATCACACCAATCATAAAAATCCAGATAAATTATTTATATGTAACTAACTTAGGTTACATTGTTAAATGTAACTATAATTGGTTACTTTGGGTTTGGTAACTAATTTAGGTTACTTAACACGCAATTGCAAGTATCACTCATTAGGACATAATAATGACCTCACAACAAAGCAGTAAACCTCGTGTAGGTATTTTTGTCGATGTACAAAATATTTATTACACCTGTCGCGAAAGCCACGGTAAAAACTTTGATTACAATGCCTTTTGGCGAATGATAGAGCAACAATACGATATTGAATGTGCGTTTGCTTATGCAATATACCGAGGTGATGAAAAGCAAAATCAGTTTCAAAATATTTTGCGCGCTATTGGCTTTGAAGTAAAACTAAAACCCTTTATTCAACGCCGTGACGGCAGTGCCAAAGGCGATTGGGATGTAGGTATAACCATAGATATGCTAGAGCAGGGAAAGCAGCTTGATAAGGTTATTTTACTCTCGGGTGACGGTGACTTTGCGTTATTACTGGGGCACTTAAAAAATCAATACAATGTTCCGTGTGATGTATACGGTGCTGATAAATTAACCGCAGAGGTACTTAAGCAAAGTGCTGAGCAATTTCATTTAATTGACAATCAGTTACTACTTTAAAAAGTCTAAGCGCTGCGTTGGTTCGGTGTATTTTGAGCAGAATGCCCACCTTCAACATGAGCATTTTTAATACAACGGGTACATAGATTAATTAAGCCTAATTTAGGCTTTTTTTATGGCGGTAATAAATTGGGTTTAGTGGATGATTATGGTAATTTTAAGAATCAATTAGTATCAAGGAATTACATGCTTAACTACAGTAATATGCCATTAGACAGAGGCTCAAATGCGCGCAAAGACCCTACTTGGGTAGACGCAAAAAAAACAGCAGACAGCTTATGGCTTTTAGTTAAAGGCAATCACACCTTATTTGCTAACAGTAGCCCTGAGGTGGTGTATTTGGCTTACCTACAGGTGGCACATTTAGATTTAACGCAGGCTATTTTTTTAGGTTCAAATAAACAGGATAATGCCGTATTTGCGCTAGATGTAACCGCACTCGACGAGTCGTTATTAGCAACGATTGTTGGTGATGCCCAGTTTGCAGATATTCGCCAGTTTGGTACACAGGTGGCGCTTGAAGATGGCTCAAATGCAGCGCTTGCCCGAGGGTTATGTTACTGGCATGCCACTCATAGTTTTTGTGGCCGTTGTGGTACCAAAAATCACTTAGTTGAAGCGGGTCACTCTCGATTATGCGACAATCCTGCGTGTTTGCACCAGACTTTTCCGCGTACCGATCCTGCGGTTATTATGGTAGTAACTAAAACATTTTCTGATGGGATTGAACGCTGCTTATTGGGTCGCCAAGCAACTTGGCCAAAAGGATTGTATTCATCGCTTGCAGGCTTTGTTGACCCTGGTGAAACCCTTGAACAAACCGTGATCCGAGAAGTAAAAGAAGAGGCGGGTATTATTGTGGAAAAAGCAGAGTATATTGCTTCGCAACCTTGGCCGTTTCCTTCGTCAATTATGCTGGGTTTTATTGCCACAGCAAGCAGTGATGAAATAAGCACAGAGCAAGATGAACTTGAAGATGCAAAGTGGTTTTCTCGCGAAGAACTTGCGCAATTTAAAGATTGGCACCATCAAGGGGAGCATTTAAAGCTACCTAGAGCTGATTCGATTTCGCGTTATTTAATTGAATATTGGCGTACTCAGATAGAAGGATGAATCATGTCGAGCAAAAATAAAAATACCCAATTAGTGTCATCAGGGCGCAAAAAAGCGTACACCCATGGCGTAGTCAATCCTGTGATACAGCGCGCTTCAACGATTGTGTTTGATTCTGTAAGCGAGCTTAAAGAAGCGGCTAAAACACGCGGTGATAAAACGTTATTTTATGGCCGTCGTGGCACCACTACGCATTTTGCTTTGCAAGAGGCAATTACCGAACTCGAAGGCGGTGAGGGCTGTGCCTTATACCCATGTGGCGCTGCGGCGATAAGCCAAACATTGTTATCGTTTTTAAAGTCCGGTGATCATATTTTAATAGTGGACACTGTTTACGAGCCAACCCGTGATTTTTGCGACAAGATTTTAGCAGGGCTGGGCATTACTGCGACCTATTATCCGCCCATGATTGGCGCAGATATAAAAGAGTACATTCAAGACAATACCAAAATGTTGTTTTTAGAATCTCCGGGTTCAATTACCATGGAAATTCAAGATGTTCCCGCTATGGTGCAAGTGGCAAATGATCATAATGTAATGACGGTGCTTGATAACACTTATGGTAATGGTTTGCACTATCGTCCACTTGAACACGGTGTTGATATTAGTATTCAAGCGGCAACCAAATATATTGTAGGTCATTCAGATGTGATGATGGGCGTAGCTGTAGCGAATAAAACATATTGGCCAACACTTCGTGAACATTCTTATTTACTCGGGCAATGCACCAGTGCAGATGATGCGTATTTAGCACTACGAGGCTTGCGTACCATGGCAGTGCGATTAAATCAGCATGAAAAAGCCGCGCTAGAAGTAGCAAAATGGCTTGAGCAACATGCGTTGGTTGATCATATTCGCCACCCAGCATTTGAAACGTGTCCTGGGCATGAATTTTTCAAACGCGATTTTGGCGGTAGTAATGGTTTGTTTTCGTTTGTAATGAAAACCGGTAACCAAAAGGCCATTGATGCTTTTTTAGATAGCTTGCAGCATTTTAAAATGGGCTTTTCTTGGGGTGGCTTTGAGAGCTTAGTAACGGCAAACCTATCAATGAAAGGGCTGCGCTCGCAAACAGGATGGGAGCATGGGCCTGTTATTCGTTTGCACATTGGTTTGGAAGATGTTGAAGATTTAATTGCCGACTTACAGCAAGCATTAGTTATTTATGAGCAACATTTATAATTACTAATTGGTTAAATTACATTATTTGTTACAAAGCCTATCTCTGAGTAGGCTTTTTTTTGCTAGCAATTCAACGTGTTTACACTTAGTGTTGTTAAATAACACTTATTGTAAAGCACGAACAACGTCATTAAGGATAGTCAATGGCAACACCATCACCTGTTAACATAGGGCGCTTAACCCAAATCGCGGGTTTTGAGCTGGTACGTATGTTTTTAACTAAACGAGGACTTATTGCACTGGCGGCTTTTGGGTTAGTGTGGCTTGTTATTTTACGTTACCCCATAGGGCAGGCAGTGGGCATTATCAGCTCCCCCGATTTTGAACAAATAGCCCGTGATATTTCCGGCTCTATTGGATTAAATAAGTTACTTGATTGGCCTGAAGCAGAATTTGCTATGTATTGGCTTATTGCTTTGTATAGTTTTCCTGTTTTTAGCTTATTTATTTGTAGTGATCAAACTGTGGGTGATAGAGAGCGCGGTACGCTAAGATTTTTATCATTACGCTCAACTCGCTTTGAAATACTCTTTGGTCGTTTTTTAGGGCAGTTAGCAGTACTAACCTGTTTAGTTGGCATCACGCTTATAGCGACATTGGCGGTGCTCGGGTTTCGCGAGCCGAGCTTACTTGCTGGTGGCCTTGGTCGTGCTGTTTCAATATTTTTAATACTCATAGTTACTTTTTCGCCGTTTGTAGCCTTAATGAGCTTAATTAATACTTTTGCGAGCTCATCTCGCTTATCTATTGTGTTAGCCATTTTATATTTTACAGCCGGTGGCATTATTGTTGGATTACTAGAGTGGCAAATACCCGCATTAAGTGTGCTTGATTATTTATTCCCTGGTGTGCAAATAGAGCTATTAGCGGGACAAAACTTACCGTTACTGAGCGCATTAGCTATTCCACTTGTGCAAACAGCGGTGCTACTTGTGGTTGCTCAACGTATTTTTGCAAGGAGCTCACTATGAAATCATTAATAACAGGGCGTAATTTAAGTAAATCGTACGGCTCAAAACTGGCCCTAAATAATGTGAATTTCGAGATTCAAAAAGGCGCGCCAGTTGCATTAGTTGGCCCTAATGGCGCAGGGAAGACCACTTTATTTAGTTTGTTGTGTGGCTATATCGCACCTAGCATAGGTGAGCTTGAAATACTTGGCCATAAACCTGGTAGTGCTGCTTTATTTAATAAAGTTAGTGCGTTACCACAAGATGCCCAGCTAGATCCGCGTTTTAATATAGATAAACAACTTAGTTTTTATGCCAAGCTACAAGGCATGAGTACTAAGCAAAGCCACGTAGAGGCACTTCGTGTGCTTGATTTAGTGGGCCTTAGCGAAATTGCAAAAAACCGCGCTGGGGATTTATCCCACGGTATGCGCAAGCGTGTAACCATAGCGCAAGCATTAATTGGCTCACCGCAAATTGTGATGTTAGATGAGGCCACAGCAGGACTTGATCCGATTCATGCCAGAGAAGTCAGGGAGCTGGTGTCTGAGCTATCGTCTCAAGCGACGTTTATTTTAAGTTCGCATGATTTAACGGAACTTGAACGATTATGTTCTCAAGTACTACATTTAGATAAAGGCGTATTAAGCGAGCACCAAACTAAAGCAGTGAACACCGATAAGCATTTTTACACTTTAATGCTCAGTGAAGCGTATCAAAATGTGGAGCAACAACTCCAAGCAATTGAGGGTGTGAGCCGTGTTTATATGAGCCAACATAAAGAGTATGTGATTGAGTATCAACCAACTAGCGATTCACTTGACATAGCGCTGTTGCAATTTTGCCACCAACATAATTGGCAGTATAGGCAGTTAGTAAATGGTCATACGCTAGAAAATCAAATATTTAAACAGGAGAAACTGTAATGGGATTATTTAGTGGTTTAATGGGTAACGCCAGTGAAGTGGATGATGCCGATTTAGAAAAAGTATTGGCTAATACGCTTATTGAAGGTGAGCGAGTTGAAAAGGCGTATAAAGTAGTTCGTGATATGTTTATCTTTACTAATAAGCGACTAATTTTATTAGATAAACAAGGTGTGACAGGTTCTAAAATGGAAATGATCAGTATTGCTTACTCTAAGATAACTAAGTTCAGTAAAGAGAGTGCTGGGCACTTTGATTTAGACGCTGAGTTAAAAATATGGGTAGGTTCAGATCCAACGCCAATTAGCAAGGACTTTAAAGCTGGTGATAACATAAATGATGTTTATCGGATAATTAGCCAGTATTCATTATAGAAACAAACAAAATCGGTGTAAAATTAAAGTAATTGTTTACAGCTTGTTGCGATTACTTTAACATAAATTACTCCAACACTTTCTTACAAATTCCCTAACAAATACAATTGCTTGATTCAGTTTTCGTTCAGTTTCGCGGCGTTAGCATACCCCCACTTTAGCAATGTAGTTAAAGTACAAAAACAATGTACATAGGGATGTTTCATTATGAAAAAGTTAGCAATTATTATTTCAGGTCTTTTATTATCAAGTGCTGCACACGCTGCAGATAGCTATCAATCAATCAGTAACTTAAACTACACAGATACTGATAACAACGATACTATCAGCGTGGACTCTACTTACTACTTCTCTCCAAAAAGCACACTAGGTCCATACGATCAATTCGAATACATCAATAAGCAAAGCAACGTATTTGGTGGCTACGCTGATGACGATTTTGGCGATGTGACTGCTATTGGCGGTGAATACTTCGTTGAAGATTTTGTTGTTGGTGCGTCTTACCAAAATGCTGATTACAACTCTAACAACGAGTCATACACACTTTCTGCTGGTTACTTCTTTAACCCAGATTTACTTGCAAAAGTAAGATTTGTAGATCAAAAAGATGGTGATAACGTTACATTCTTTTCTTTAGCATACAACCACATGCTAAACGATACAGATTACGTAGGTATCACTGTAGAATCAGATGATGATTTTGATTCTCGTTCAGTAGCTGCTAAATACTTTGTTGATTTACAACAAGGTAACTACTTAACAGTAGAAGGTACATTTGTAAGCCTTGACGAAGCAGATGACCAATGGAACGTAGAAACAAACTACTACTTCTCTAAAGCGACTTCTGTATTTGCAGCTTACGATAAAGAAGACAACTACAGCTTTGGTGCTCAACACTTCATCAATAAAAACATTGGTTTAAAAGTGGGTTACGGCAACAACGCAGATGACTCAGATTACGATGCTTACTTTGCTAACATGCGTTTTCAGTTTTAATTAAATAATTAAAACCAGTTAAGTAGTAAAAAGCCCGCATTTTGTGGGCTTTTTGCTGTGTGTAGTAAACATGTAACTCTACTTATAGCTATATTTTAATTTTAACGGAATCGGCTCAGCATTTCGTGGCCCCCTCTGACACCCCATTGTATTTAAATTAAGATCGGTCATAATTAAATCAGTGTTTTTATAACTATAAAAGGAATGTGCTCATGTCAGTATTTATTATATTACTGGTTGTGGTGATCGTGGTGTTTGCTATTAAAGATATCCGCCTTAATTTAATTACTCGACCCACTTTTAAAATGTTTAAAAAAGTATTACCGCCATTATCGCAAACAGAGCGAGAAGCCATGGAAGCGGGCGATATTTGGTGGGATGGCGAGCTATTTAGTGGTGATCCTGATTGGCAAAAATTACACAACTATCCTCGTCCGCAGTTAAGTGAAAAAGAAACTGCATTTTTAGATAATCAAGTTGAAACTTTATTAGCCATGCTTGATGACTATAAAATTGTACAAAAAGACAAAGATTTACCTAAAGAGGTGTGGGACTTTTTAAAAACCGAAGGGTTTTTTGCAATGATCATCCCAGAAAAATTTGGGGGTCTTGAATTCTCTGCTATTGCTAATTCCACCATAGTGTCAAAAATTGCGACTAAAAGCTTAACGGCCGCCGTGACGGTCATGGTACCCAATAGCTTAGGTCCTGGTGAGTTATTACTGCATTACGGAACAACTGAGCAACAAAATCGTTGGTTACCTAGCCTCGCAAAAGGTGACGATGTACCTTGTTTTGCATTAACGGGCCCTGAGGCTGGCTCAGATGCTGGCAGTATTCCAGATTCTGGCGTGGTGTGCAAAGGCGAGCATGATGGTAAGGAAGTGTTGGGACTGCGTTTAAATTGGTCAAAACGTTACATTACCCTTGCGCCTGTGGCGACTGTGTTAGGTCTTGCATTTAAAATGTACGATCCAGATGGATTGTTAGGCGATGAAAAAGAGCTCGGAATAACGTGTGCACTTATTCCAACTGATCACCCAGGTGTTAAAGCAGGAGAGCGTCATTACCCACTTAACATGGCGTTTATGAATGGCACAACGTACGGTAAGGATGTATTTATTCCGCTTGATTGGATTATTGGCGGCCAGCAAGGGGCAGGGCGCGGTTGGCGCATGCTAGTAGAGTGTTTAAGCGCAGGGCGTGGTATTTCGTTACCGGCATTAAGCACTGCAACAGGGCATTTAGCGGCTAAAATGACCTCGGCTTACTCTGTTGTTCGCCAACAGTTTGGTGTGTCAATTGGGCAATTTGAAGGCGTACAAGAAGGGTTAGCACGTATTGGCGGGCTAACTTATGCATTGGAATCATGCCGATTAATGACCGCAGGTGCAATTGATTTAAAACTTAGCCCGTCAGTAGTGACTGCTATTGCAAAGTACCACATGACCGAAATGGGTCGAATGGTAATGAATGATGCAATGGACATTCATGCAGGTAAAGGGATTCAGGTTGGGCCTAATAACTATTTAGCACACGGTTATATGGGTATTCCCGTCTCTATTACCGTAGAGGGCGCTAATATTCTTACCCGTAACCTTATGATATTTGGCCAAGGTGCAACCCGTTGTCATCCGTTTGTATTAAAAGAGATGGAAGCGGCAGCAATGGATGACGATGATGCTGCACTTGAGCAATTTGATGGCTTGTTAATGAAGCACATTGTATTTGCACTGAGTAATGCAAGTATGGCCTTGGTGCATGGTTTAACTCGCAGCTACTTTGCTAAAGCGCCTGTGTGTGGAGAGACGGCCGACTATTATAAACAATTAGGTAGAATGAGCCGAGGATTGGCGTTTACAACGGATGTTGCAATGTTGATGTTAGGTGGTGAACTTAAACGCAAAGAAATGATATCGGCACGTTTAGGCGATGTATTAAGTCATTTGTATATTGCTTCTACCGTGTTAAAACGTTTTGAAGATGAAGGGCGCCAACAAGCTGATTTACCTTTTGTTAAGTATGCAATAGAGACGTCATTGTATGAAATAGGTCAAGCATTTGACGGCTTCTTTAAAAATTTCTCTAACCCGGTGGTTAACTTTGCACTTAAGCGTATTGTTTTTCCATTAGGTAATCATTATCACAAACCAAGTGATGCCACTTCACAAAGTATTTGTGAACACATGACTCAACCAGGCGTATTTAGAAATAGGCTTACCCATTTGTGTTACGTTGATGAAAATGCCGGAACGGGTGTTATGGAAAATGCTTTTTTAGCAATGCACGATATGCAAAATCAATTTAAACAGTTAAAACAGTGGCAACGAAAAGGCAAGGTGCCTGCCACCTATGATATTGAACAAGCGATTGATTACGCACTTGAACACGAGCTCGTAACGAAGGTTGATGGTGAAGCAATGCATCATGCCAATAAGCTAAGAATGCAGGCTATTGCGGTTGATAACTTTAAACCTGAAGACATTTAACACTGGATTATAATAAAGTAGATAATAAAAAAGCCTTAAATTTATGATTTAAGGCTTTTTTTATGTTGTGTATTTTTTAAGCCCGAATATACGGTTACTGTTACTAAGGCTCTGAATGACTGATCAGCGCCCGTAAGGATCGGCGATGATTTTATCTACGTACCACTTACCTTTTATTTTAAGCATTTCGATACTACGGAAATCATCGATTTTTTTACCATTTAAGTAACCGGTAAACACAATGTTTATTTTAGCCTGATTGCCATACTGTTCTCGCAGGCTTGAATTTGACATATCAATTTCAATTACCACTTCATCGTATTGTAAATTAATAAGACTACGCGCAAACTGTTTGGCCGTCCCATACGATTTCATTATGCGAGCTAATTTAGGCGTTGCGAAATCGCAGGCTTTTTGCAAATTATGCTGGTTATAAAGCGCATCAAAATACACAGTAGCAGTGTCGCCTGGACGATCATTGTCAATGTACTGCTCTTTAGGTCTAGTATTTTCATTACAGCCAACGATCAAAATACTAAATATGAGTACAAAAATGGTTAAAATTGTTTTCATATTTGGTCAGGTTGATTACTTATATATGAAGTGTGTGATGGAATGGAGAAGATGTAAAGAGGAGTAGACTAAATAGATAGTAACTTATTAAAAAAGCAATAAAAAAGGATGTTAAAAAACATCCTTTTTTAATCAGAACGCTTGATTATTGCACAAGCTCTTGTTCGCTAAACTCTTCGTCAAACATCGGGCTTGATAAGTAACGCTCTGTTGCACTTGGCAAAATAACCACAATATTTTTATCTGCATTTTCAGGGCGTTCAGCAATACGCTTTGCTGCAACCACGGCTGCACCTGATGAAATACCAACTAAAATCCCTTCTTTTTTCATTAGTTCGTGACACATTGCTATACATTCTTCATTAGAGACTTGCTCTACACCATCAATTATTGATAGGTCTAAATTCCCAGGAATAAAGCCTGCACCAATACCTTGAATCTTATGTGGCCCAGGTTTTACTTCTTCACCAGCAAGTGTTTGGCTAATTACCGGAGAGTGGCTTGGCTCTACAGCGATTGATTTTACATTTAAGCCTTTTTCTTTTTTAAGATAACGGCTTACACCTGTGATAGTTCCGCCTGTACCAACACCTGCAACAAAGAAATCGATTTTGCCATCAAGTGCATCAAAGATTTCTGGGCCTGTTGTTTCAAAGTGAATTTTAGGGTTTGCAGGGTTTTCGAATTGTTGTAGCAAAATAAACTTATCTGGGTCTGCTGCTTGAATTTCTTTGGCCTTTGCAATAGCACCATTCATGCCTTTAGCGCCATCGGTGAGCACTAGGTTAGCACCGAGTGCCTTTAATAGTTTACGACGTTCTAAGCTCATGGTGTTTGGCATTGTAAGCGTTAACTTGTAACCGCGAGAAGCAGCTACAAATGCCAATGCAATACCGGTATTGCCTGATGTTGGCTCTATAAGTTCTTTGTCTTTGGTAAGTTGACCTGATTTTTCAGCTTCCCAAATCATTGATGCACCAATACGGCATTTAATACTAAAGCTAGGATTTCGTGATTCAACTTTAGCGTATACATTCCCACCTGTAACACGGTTAAGTTTTACCAACGGTGTGTTACCGATGCTTAGTGAGTTATCTTCAAAAATAGTAGACATAATGTTCCTTTAGGTACAATCTGATCAACACGTTAACAGCTATTCTGTTAACTTTATAAGCCTACTTTACTGTGAGATAAAAAAAGTTAAAGTAAGCTTTGGCTATAACATATATTAATTACGCTTATAACGGATTGAACTAAAAACTCAATCTGTTAATTTTTTAGTTATTAAAAAGGCGAACTTGAAATCATTTGTTCGTTTTTAACTTTGTACTTTATCTTTTCTTTATGTAGTCGTTATTTAAACAAATCAACACAACACACTTATATTTTGTCGGTTAATTGTGCAAATGAACTGCGGTTGAACAGTTTATTGACACAAACTATTCAAAACATGGTAAAAACACATTATCTAAATTCAATAAAGTAATCACCATGAAGTTAATTTTAAAATTAATTGCCGGTATTGTGGCCGGTATCTTAGTCGGGCTCTATATTCCCTTAACTGGCGTTGAGCTTTTATATACAGTAAAAGAACTTATCGGCCAGCTTATTAGTTTTACAATTCCACTGATTATTTTATTTTTTATTGCCTCTGGGATTGCCGGGCTTCCTAAAGGATCAGGGCATCTACTGGGAAAAACGGTGGGTTTTGCGTATGGCTCAACAATTATAGCTGGTACTTTAGCGTTTTTATTAGTGACGGCGGTTATTCCGTTTTTAAGCGGCGGTATTTCATTTGAAGCTGAAGCAGTGACCGAAGTAGGTAGCTTTATTGACTTAGAAATTCCACCATTAATGGGTGTAATGACTGCTTTAGTCACAGCATTTGTATTTGGTATTGGTATGAGCCAGCTTGGCTTAGACACATTAAAAACTGTGTCGGATCAGGGGCGCGATATTATTGATGGTTTACTTTCAAAAGTAATTATTCCGGCATTACCATTTTACATTGCAGGTGTATTTGCTGAAATGACCGTAGCAGGCACCGTTGTTGATACATTACAAGCATTTGGTGTAGTACTTATTGCTGCGTTAGTGATGCATTGGTTATGGTTGAGTGTTTTATACATTACCTCAGGCCTATTACTTAAGCGTAATCCTATTGAGCTAATTAAAAATATGTTACCTGCGTACTTTACTGCATTAGGAACCATGTCGAGCGCGGCAACCATTCCAGTATCTTTGCAATCAAGTAAAGCAAATAACGTTAAAGAGGATGTAGCTAACTTTACAGTGCCATTATGCGCCACTATTCATTTGTCAGGTTCAACAATTACAATAGTTACCTGTGCTATGGCTGTAATGTTTTTATCGCCTAGCATGGAAGTACCTTCACTAATGGCTATGTTGCCATTCATTATGATGTTAGGTGTAGTGATGATTGCAGCGCCAGGCGCCCCAGGTGGTGCGGTAATGTCGGCGTTAGGTTTATTAACTAGCATGCTTGGTTTCAATGAAGGTGCGGTGGCACTAATGATTGCACTTTACCTAGCGCAAGATAGCTTCGGCACTGCGTGTAATGTAACTGGCGATGGTATTATTGCTTTATGGGTAGACCGTTTTAGTGAAAAGGCGTCAGCATAAATCATTGGGGCGTATTTACCTGCTGTAGGTAAATACGCTTTTAATCATATCGGTCATAAAGACCGATTACGAAAGCATAATATTAGTTATGGTTTCGTCGTATCTATGCTAATGTTGAGAATTAATTTTGTTAACTTGCATCTTATTAGGCTAGTGAGGGTGTTCCATTGATTAACGTACTTTTAGTTGATGACCATGAACTTGTGCGCACAGGGATCAGACGTATTCTTGATGATATACGTGGTTTTAAAGTAATAGGTGAAGCTAAAACAGGCGAAGAGGCTGTGCAGTTTTGTCGTCAACATGCGCCAAATATAGTATTAATGGATATGAACATGCCTGGTATGGGCGGGCTTGAGGCAACTAAAAAGGTTTGCCGTTATTGTCCCGATGTAAAAATTATTGTGCTTACAGTTAATTGTGAAGACCCATTTCCAAGTAAGGTCATGCAAATTGGTGCTCATGGCTTTTTAACCAAGGGGGCAGGATCTGATGAAATGGTGCGTGCTATACGTTGCGTGCATGCAGGGCAACGTTATATTGCGCCAGAAATAGCGCAACAGATTGCACTTGCACAGGTAACCGGGCGTACCGATGAAAACCCATTTCAAAGTTTGTCTGAGCGTGAACTACAAATAATGCTAATGATCACCAAAGGTGAAAAAGCACAGGATATTGCTGAGCGCTTAAATTTAAGCTCTAAAACAGTAAACAGTTATCGTTATCGTATGTTTGAAAAGCTTAACGTAGGAGGCGATGTAGAGCTTACTCATTTAGCCATACGTTACAAAATGATTGATATAGATATCTCTTACTAGTCGATATATATGTCTGAATTTGATCATGCCCAGTTTTTAAAAACATTATCGAGTGAGCCTGGCGTTTATCGCATGCTCGATAATGACAACCAAGTTATCTATGTCGGTAAAGCTAAAAGTTTAAAAAAGCGGGTGAGCAGTTACTTTCGCAGCAACATTACCGACAGTAAAACCCGTGTTTTAGTGAGTAATATTTGTAATATTGAAGTCACACTTACTAATACAGAAACAGAAGCTTTACTGCTCGAAAACAACCTGATTAAAAAATATCAGCCACGTTATAATATTCTGTTACGTGATGATAAGTCGTACCCTTATATACTGCTCACTAATCATAAGCACCCTCGCTTAGCCTTTCATCGTGGTAGCAGAAAAGTAAAAGGTGAATATTTTGGTCCGTTTCCAAGCGCGGGGGCGGTTTCAGAAAGTTTGCGCTTAATGCAAAAAATATTTCCGGTACGTCAATGTGAAGACGCTTACTACCGTGCGCGTAGTCGGCCATGCTTGCAATACCAATTAAAACGTTGCTCTGCACCGTGTGTTAATAAAGTCTCTGAAGATGAATACGCGCAGCAAGTTGATTATGTCCGTAAATTTTTAACCGGTAAATCCCATGAAGTAATAGCTGATCTTATCGCTAAAATGGAAAAAGCCAGTGAGCGGCTTAATTTTGAACTCGCAGCTAAAGTTCGCGACCAAATTATGCTATTGCGTAAAATGCAGGAGCAGCAGTCTATCTCAGGTAATTTTGCTGAAATGGATGTTGTAGGTTTTGCTCATTTAAATGGCTTAAATGGGATTCATCTATTAATGATCCGTGATCATAAAGTGCTGGGTAGTAAAACTTATTTTCCAAAGGTGCCTAAAGACTCACAGGAGCAGGAAATCTTAACCTCTTTCTTAGGCCAATATTACTTAGCACCGGGAGCAACAGGGCGCATTGCCAAAGAAATCATCTTACCATTTGAAATAGAAGAAAGTGATGCGCTCAGCGAAGCACTAACTCAAATTAGTGAACGTAAAGTATCGCTTAAAGTGGTTACTCGTGGTGAGCGAGCACAGTACTTACAGTTAGCCAATAAAAACGCATTAAATAGTATTACGGTTAAGCAAAGCACTCAAGACTCTATAAACAAGCGTTATGCGCAATTAAAGGCTACCTTGCGTCTTGATGACATTAATCGCATGGAATGTTTTGATATCAGTCACACCATGGGTGAAAACACCGTGGCCAGTTGTGTTGTATTTGATTCTCAAGGCCCTAACAATAAAGAGTATCGTCGTTATAACGTGACCGGTATTACCGGTGGTGATGATTACGCCGCTATGGAGTTTGCACTAAACAAACGTTACAACAAGTTGGTTGATGAGGAGAAAATTCCTGATGTTATTTTTATTGATGGTGGTAAAGGCCAATTAGGTAGGGCAGAACAATACTTTGAAAACTGGCCGCATGCAAAAATGCCACTATTAGTTGGGGTTGCAAAAGGCACTAGCCGTAAACCAGGCCTTGAAACTTTACTTATTGACGGCGGGCGTAAAACTATACCTATGGATTCTGATGCACCCGCACTGCATTTGATTCAGCATATTCGCGATGAATCGCATCGTTTTGCAATTGCAGGGCACCGTAACAAGCGCCAAAAACAACGTACTCAGTCGTTATTAGAAGAAATAGATGGCGTTGGTTCCAAGCGTCGACAAACATTATTAAAATATTTAGGGGGCATGCAAGGCGTAAAAGCTGCTAATATAGAACAGCTAAAGAAAGTTCCTGGGATCAGTCCTGACATGGCTGAGAAGATATTTAACCATTTGCATGACAAGGGCTAGCCCTATGTGCGAATATAGAAAAAAAGACATATCCAAGTAGTTATGTGGAATATTCCAAACACACTCACAACGTTTAGACTCTTTCTTATCCCCATTTTTTTGGTGATATTTTATATGCCTTATTCATGGGCATTCTTTGTTGCTGCCTTTATTTTTTGGCTTGCTTCAATCACAGACATACTCGATGGCTATTTAGCGCGTAAGCTTGAACAATCAACGCCTTTTGGTGCGTTTTTAGACCCTGTTGCTGATAAAGTAATGGTGTGCGCTGCCTTGGTTGCTTTATCTGAGCATTATCAATCTTTGTATATGACTATTCCTGCGCTTATTATTATAAGCCGTGAAATTGTTATATCGGCGCTACGAGAATGGATGGCTGAGCAAGGCAAACGCGGCAATGTGGCTGTGTCCGATATGGGTAAATTAAAAACCGCAGCGCAAATGTTAGCCATTATTGGCCTAATTTGGCAGTACGATACCTGGATGATGTATTTAAGCTATGGCTTACTTTACATAGCGACGTTTTTAACGCTTAGCTCTATGGTGCAATATTTAGTTGCAGCATGGGCAGAATTGACCAAAAATTGATTGTAAACGTCTAATAACGCACCATTTTAGATAAAAAATAATCAAACAGTTCAAAAGTAGCATTTTTTGTGTTGACGCGTTTAATAATCTCTGTAGAATGCGTCCGTGTTGAGAGGGCATAGCCCCTAGATAAACAAAGCGGCACTAGCTCAGTTGGTAGAGCGCGACCTTGCCAAGGTCGAGGTCACGAGTTCGAGCCTCGTGTGCCGCTC
>NZ_JALNTH010000052.1:0-42414 GCF_023161935.1 Pseudoalteromonas sp. 2CM28B | reverse complement strand
GGAGTGGTAGTTCAGTTGGTTAGAATACCGGCCTGTCACGCCGGGGGTCGCGGGTTCGAGTCCCGTCCACTCCGCCATTTGATATCGTAACAAAATTAGTAAGTGCATTACCCCATGCACATACCACTGCGGAGTGGTAGTTCAGTTGGTTAGAATACCGGCCTGTCACGCCGGGGGTCGCGGGTTCGAGTCCCGTCCACTCCGCCACTTGTTATTTCCTCAATAGCAAGCAATAAATAATTTCCTTATTAACTAATCCAAATATAATTTTTTATCAGCTATCAGCCATAATTTACACGTAAACCGTAGTAGATTTGAATTAAAAACTCATAGCTTAATTTTTAGTTTAGTTCATAGCTTTACGTGTTATCAGAATTCAAATTGTCCTTTAAAGTAGTTTATATGGCTTGAGGCTAAGTCATAGCGCCGCAGATGTAAAAAGCTTATCTTTATAGTGAAGTGTTAGAGAGGAACGCTGTTGATGTCACAAGCTTTTTCAGAGCTTCTGATACTGTTTCACTTTGCTAAAAGATTTATCGCTATTAGAAAGCGACGTTACTTTCCCGTTAGTGTTGTTTTAAAGCTGTGGTGATGGGTTTAGTTTCTCATAAAAGTTTATTTATAATATCACGCTTACTTATAGGGATATTTTATGATTGAAGTGATTGGCTTAAATAAGCAGTTTGTTACCAACGTGGTTTATCGTGATTACAATAAAGTGTTTAGCAGCCAAAAAATATGCATAGAAGCACCTAATGGCCAAGGGAAAACAACTCTATTGATGATGTTAGCGGGGCTTGAAACTTACGAAAGTGGTGAGCTTTTGTTTTCTGGAAACGCATTAACCGAACCACATAAGCAAGTTGCTATAGCCTCTGACAGTATTGCTTTACCCGACTTTTTAACAGCAAAGCAAATAATTAACTTATCCTCAAATACATTTGGCTGTTGTTGGCCAACAGCTATAGTCGATGGGTTTAGTTTTAATGAATTTCTAAATACGCGCTTTGACGCTCTATCATCAGGGAACCAAAAGAAGTGTCAGTTAATTTTAGCGCTTATGCGCGATGCACCGTATTTACTGTTAGATGAACCCAGTGCAGCGCTTGATCAAGCGAGTATTGAGTATTTATTAATTTTACTTGATGAATATTTAGTAAATAAGCCACAAGGTCAAATAATTATCACCTGTCACGAGCCCGAGCCTTTTTTACTGCATGGCTTTGAGTGTATGCCTTTATGATTGCAAATTTAAAACAATCAATTGGCCAATACCGCTCTTTTATGGATTATCGTTTTCTGGCATACAAGACTGAACTTACACAATTATTATTACAACTGAAAAGCTTTGGGGTGTTATTTTTAGTGGTGTTGGGCTCGTCAGTGTTGGGTTTGATATTGCTACTTTTTTTAGGGCTTGGAAAAATTATTGATAGTAGTGATGCACCTCAATATGGTGCGCAAATGGCTTGGCTGTATTTGCTGCTACAAAGTGTAATGTTAAGCGCAATGAAGTCCGCAATAAAAAACTCAGCCCAACGAGCGTTTCAACAGACATTGGTAAAGCGGTATTGGCTTGGTTTGGTGGATATAAAGCTTTTGCTGTTAAGTAATGGCTGGTTGATTGCAAGCCTTGTTATTGCGATTGACCTGAGCATAAACCAGTGGCTTAGGGTGCCGCATTTTTTGGTGTTTTTACTATTACAATTTATCCTCGGCATTTTATGTTTATACAAGCCAATAGCGCTTGTTTATGGATTTTTGTTATCTGCAATGTGGCTAATGTTACCGTTTGATGTAAGTCCACTGACTTATCAGTGTGGCTTTGTGCTGTTATTTGCCTTAAGCACCTTAATGGTACCTTTTAATTTTGCAGCTAAGTTAGAGCTAAGCTCACTTACAGGCTTTTGGCTAATGTTTTTTATACACAACAGCTGGACTTTGATTTGGCGAGGTGCTTTATTGTTGTGCGTATTTATGGCATTTGAGGTACTACTACAAGAGCGCGCAAATTTAGCTGATATATTTAGTATTTTGTCACTAGCTTTTGTGGTGTTGTTTAGTAGTTCATTACAATTTGATTGTAGTCATCTACATCAACAATATAGTGTGTTTTTTAAAATGCAGAATAAGCAAACAGCATTTTTTATTGGCCAATTTGTTCCTAGTTTAATTGTGCTCTTACTTTCGCTTATTGGTTTTTTTGCTTTATTCAACCAAGCAAGTGGCTTATTGCTATTAACTGGCATTATTTGGTGCGCACTCCAACAAGCTATCGTGCAAAAAAAACCAGCGCATTACGCGCTGGTTTGGATGATCACAACAGGAGGACTGTTGGCTGCGTTAACCTAACGGGTTAAGCTGCATCTGCTTTGCTGTCTTCACTTTTACGTGCGGCTTTGCCTGCTAATAAATCAGCTGGATCAAAGTCATCAACGTTAATCACATCTAAGCGGGCTTTTTCAACAGCGGCTAATTTATCAGCTTCTGCTTGGCTTAATATGCCAGCTTCAAGGCCCATTTTCGCTACTTTATCAAGTTGGAAGAATGGCAGTTTAAGGCCTTTTTCTTTACATACTCGTTCAAATAACGGCTCTACAGCCAGTACGTCTTTAAGTGTTTGCTCTTGACGGCCAACTAGGTTTAGTGGCTCATCTTTTAAGTAAACATAGCTTGCTAAACGGTTACGCGTTTCGCTAGGTACTTGAAGTAGTTGTGCTAGTTTATGCTCAAGTTTGTCGGTAGGTTTACGAACCGGGCGACCAAACGGGAACAACAATACTTTTAATACACCACGTAATGGGGCAGACGGCATGTTATTGATTAAATCAGCAAGGGCACGTTGGCAGTGGTAAAGATGATCCTGACAGCTCCATTTTACTAGAGCTAAATCTTCTTGTTTACGGCCTTCGTCGTTATAGCGTTTAAGCGTTGCAGACACTAAATATAAGTAACTTAGTAAGTCACCTAAACGTGCTGAAATACGTTCTTTACGTTTAAGCGAGCCACCAAATACCGCCATGCTAATGTCAGACATAAGCGCGAGCGATGCACTAAAGCGTGATGCTATACGGTAAAACTCTGCGGTGTCGTCTTTGTACGGTACGCTAGTAAAACGTGCACCACTAAGCGCAAGCCACTTAGTACGTACAAGGTTCGACATTGTAAAGCCAATGTGGCCCATTAGCGCTTTATCAAATACGTTAAGCGCTTCTTCGCGGTCTTCAATTTCACAAGCACCAAGCTCGGTTAGTACAAATGGATGACAGCGAATTGCACCTTGACCATAAATAATCATATTACGGGTCAAGATGTTGGCACCTTCTACTGTTATAGCAATAGGGGCACCTTGATAGCCACGACCTAAATAGTTATTTGGCCCAAGCATAATCCCTTTACCGCCAAGTACGTCCATTGCATGAATGGTCGACTCGCGCATTTGCTCGGTTAGGTGGTATTTAATAATAGCTGAAACAACCGATGGCTTTTCACCTAAATCTACCGCACCCGTTGACATACTAACTGCTGCATCTGAGCTGTAAGCGTAACCTGCAAGTTTAGCCAGTGACTCTTCAACACCTTCCATTTTACCAATTGGTAAACGGAACTGACGACGAATACGGCTGTATGCACCTGTTGCTACGGCAATTGTTTTAATGCCACCGGCAGAGTTTGATGGCAATGTAATTGCACGGCCAACCGATAAACATTCAACCAGCATGCGCCAGCCTTGGCCAGCCATTTCTGGGCCACCAATAATGTAATCAAGGGGTACAAAAATATCTTTACCGCGAGTCGGGCCATTTTGAAATGGTACGTTAAGCGGGAAGTGGCGACGACCAATTTCAACACCTGGCGTGTTAGTTGGAATAAGTGCACAGGTAATACCTGGCTCTTTGTTGTCGCTTAGTAAACCATCTGGATCTTGTAGTTTAAAGGCAAGACCAAGTACTGTAGCCACTGGTGCAAGAGTAATGTAACGCTTGTTCCAAGTAAGGCTAATACCTACTACTTCTTCACCGTTCCATTGCCCTTTACACACAACACCGTAATCAGGAATTGAGCTCGCGTCAGAGCCTGCTTCTGGCGAGGTTAATGCAAAACATGGAATTTCTTGGCCTTGGGCTAAGCGCGGTAAATAATGATTTTTTTGATCTTCTGTACCGTAGTGCTGTAGTAATTCACCTGGGCCTAACGAGTTAGGTACACCTACAATTGACGATAGTAAGGTCGATTTACTGGTTAACTTTTGCAGAACACAAGATTGTGCAAACGCAGAAAACTCTAAACCGCCGTATTCTTTTTTGATGATCATGGCAAAGAATTTATTATCTTTTAGATATTGCCATACATCTTGCGGTAAATCGGTAAGCTCGTGTGTTGCTTCCCAATCATCTAGCATGCTACATACTACTTCTACAGGGCCATCAATAAAGGCTTGCTCTTCAATAGTCAGCTTTGGAACTGGGTATTGGTGTAGCTTTTTCCAATCTGGGTTACCACAAAACAAATCAGCTTCCCACCACGTAGTACCGGCATCGATTGCTGACTTTTCAGTGTCAGACATGCTTGGCGTTACTTTTTTAAAGGTAGTAAAAATCGGCTTGATAATATATTGCTGACGAATGCCAGTAACAGAAAGAGGAACTGCGATGATCAAAAAGATCAACCAGCTAATTAAACCAAAAGCACCTGCAAAGGTACCAATTAGTAATGTTGCGGCAGAAACACCAAGTGCTGTGTTCCAACTCGCTCTGTGGTAAACCGCGATGCTGAGCAGTGCGATTAAACCGAGTGTAAATATGAGTGTCATTGCTTATTCCTTAATAGAGGTCAGACCACCTCAGTTAGAGTAGCGCTAGTGAGCGTAAGTTTCAAGTACATTACAGCGTTAAATTAACGACAAACTAGCCATTATGCTTATCATTATTCCCTTTATAAGGAACAAACATGCACCACTGCTATGTTTAATTCAATCACAGCGATTATTTAAGCGCTAAAAATCAGTAAATCAGCTAGCCAAAAAAGTTTTTTTAAGTAAGTATGTCTGTTGTAGCGCACAGCAAAGTACAGCGCTATTTATACGTATTTTTTAAGGGTTAGTATATTAATGTGTGAATTACTTGGCATGTCAGCCAACGTACCTACGGATATTTGTTTTAGTTTTTCAGGTTTATTAGAGCGCGGTGGTAATACTGGCCCGCATAAAGATGGCTGGGGTATTACGTTTTACGAGGGTAAAGGGTGTAGAACCTTTAAAGATCCTGAGCCAAGCTATCAATCAGAAATCGCCAAGCTAGTAAAAGCCTACCCCATTAAAAGTGTGTCGGTAATTAGCCATATTCGCCAAGGAAACCGTGGCCGAGTGTGCCTTGAAAATACCCATCCGTTTACCCGTGAGCTTTGGGGACGCGAAATTACCTATGCACATAATGGCCAGTTATCTAACTATCACGATTTAAAACCACAATATTATCGCCCTGTGGGTAACACCGACAGTGAGCTGGCGTTTTGTTGGTTGCTAGATAAAATTCGTGAAAAATACCCAAAACGTCCCTCTAATATGGCCTCTGTATTTAGATATGCGGCTAAGCTTTCGCATACGTTACGTGAAAAGGGCGTATTTAATATGTTATTGACCGATGGCGTATTTGTATTGGCGTACTGCACGAATAACTTACACTACATAACGCGCCGAGCGCCATTTGGTAAAGCAACGTTAATTGATGCCGATATGGTGGTTGATTTTAACGAAGAAACCACCCCAAACGATGTAGTAACAGTAATAGCTACACGACCATTAACCAACGACGAACGCTGGCAAAAAATGCAGCCAGGGGAGTTTGCGTTATTTAAAATGGGCGAACTAATTTAGTTAAATAGCCTAAAAGCAAACACAAAAACGCGATATAAAATCGCGTTTTTGTGTTTGCTATCACCGTGTTTACGGCGCTTCTGATCTTACTTCGCTGCCCTCACTTACTGGAGTAGAAACAGGCTGGGTAACGGTAAATGAATTCATTTGTACTTCAAACTGCTCCATGCCTTTTTCGCCTTTCCACATACGTACAAGCATGTAGTCCATTTCTGGTGCAAACCAGGCAAGGGCTTGGCGTTTATCGTTATCGTATAAACGTTTTACTTTTATAGCTTCTACGTTACCAATTGGCAGCGAAATCATTTCTTTGCCAACCACTTCAAAGTTGTAGTCGCGGCGATTGCCTTTTTTATCAATAAGCGGAAACGAAAAATAAGTTTCGCCTTTTTTTAAGCCTTCGCGTACTTGTACTTGATACGAAATAGCATCTTGAAATTCGTCAGTCCATTCGCACTTTAGCGGGTATTCGCTAGTACTACTGGTGACCACTTTATTTTGTGTATCAAAGTCTATTTTATAATCTTTATCTGGGCCGGTGCCGGTACGCACCATATTGTAATGATGAGGAGTGACTTTGTTATCTAAAAAAGTAAATACAGAGGTTTCTTCTCGTTTGTCAGAGAAAATCATCCACTCAATATTGCTGTGGTAAGTAAGTTGATACGTTTGCTCGCCAACTTTTTTAAGTTCGCGTACTGCCTCGCCATGATTTTTACCTTTGCGTAAAATATCGTAGCTGGCTTGATACTCTGTTAGTTTGCCTGCAATTAGGCTAGTAGGAAGTAAAGCGCCCACACATAACAGCAGGGCACTTATTTTTTTATTGTGGGTAGTGCGCGCCGTGTGCAGGAAGTTGTTTTTCGTCAAGAACTGCATAATCTGCTTCCATAGTAAGTCTGTGTTCACTGAACCACTTGACCACCAAAGGATAAATTATATGCTCTTGTTCGTGCACGCGTTTAGCTAATGTTTCTGCTGTATCATCCTTGAGTACAGGTATTTGCGCTTGAAGAATAACGGGACCGCCGTCTAACTCTTCAGTTACAAAATGAACACTTACGCCATGAACATCGTCTTTTGCATCAATTGCTCTTTGGTGGGTATTCAGCCCCTGATACTTAGGCAACAAAGATGGATGAATGTTCAACATTTTTCCAACATATTTTTGCACTAAGCTAGGAGTAAGAATACGCATAAACCCAGCTAATACAACTAGATTTGGCATAAAAGAGTCAATAACGTTCATTAATTGCGCATCATAGGCCTCGCGCGAGTCAAAATCTTTGTGACTGAGCACTTTTGTAGCAATACCTGCTTGTTTTGCACGCTCAAGGCCGTAAGCGTCTGCTTTGTTACTTATAACAGCCGCTATGTGTCCGTTTATTTCGCCGCGCTCGCAGGCATCAATAATGGCTTGTAAATTAGAACCACTACCCGATATTAATACCACTAAGCGAATGGGTGCCATTACTTAGCACCACCTACGATTTCTACTTGCTCTTCCCCGGCAACAGCATCTTGAATTTCACCAAGGTGCCATGCGTTTTCGCCAAGCTCTTTTAAAATGCTTAAGCTTTGCTCTAGCGCGTCGCCTGGTACTACTAATACCATGCCTACACCACAGTTAAATGTACGGTACATTTCGTGCGTAGTAATATTGCCGTTTTCTTGTAACCAGTTAAAAACGGTTGGCCACTGCCAGCTATCGCCTTTAACTACTGCTTTTGCAGAATCAGGTAATACACGCGGAATGTTTTCCCAAAAGCCGCCGCCAGTAATATGCGATAGGGCATGCACGTCTACTTGCTTAAATAATTCAAGTAAAGGTTTAACGTAAATACGGGTTGGCTCTAGTAAGTGCTCGCCTAGTGTTTTGCCGTCAATAACTTGGTTCGTATCGGCGTTTGATACTTCAAGCACTTTACGAATTAAAGAAAAGCCGTTTGAGTGCGGACCGCTAGAGGCAAGGGCAATAAGTTGATCGCCGGCTGCTACTTTTGTGCCATCAATAATTTTAGATTTTTCTACTACGCCGGTACAAAAACCGGCCATGTCGTAGTCTTCACCATCGTACATACCTGGCATTTCAGCTGTTTCGCCGCCAATCAGGGCACAGCCAGAAATCTCACAGCCTTTACCAATACCGGTTACTACATCGGCCGCTGTGTCTACATCTAGTTTACCTGTTGCATAGTAATCTAGAAAAAACAGGGGTTCAGCGCCTTGTACTATTAAATCGTTTACACACATTGCAACTAAATCAATACCTACAGTGTCGTGTTTTTTTAAGTCGATAGCTAAACGTAGTTTAGTACCTACACCGTCAGTACCTGCTACTAGTACTGGCTGTTTGTAACCTTCTGGAATTTCGCAAAGAGCGCCAAAACCACCAATTCCGCCCATTACTTCTGGACGACGCGTTTTTTTAACTACGCCTTTAATACGCTCAACAAGTGCATTACCAGCGTCGATATCTACGCCCGCGTCTTTATAGCTTAATGACTGTTTTTGTTCGCTCACAGGTTTTCCTCAAATAATTGCTTGGGGTTGCTTTTCGATAGCTTAGAAACGCGCGTATTTTACAACAATTGCAACTGCGCGGCTAGCTCAAATATAGTTTTGAAATAATTAACAAGGACACTTGTCCGCTATTAGTTTGTTAATTGCACAAAAAAAGCACCCTAGGGCGTGTTGACCTTTGCGGATTGGAATTTGTTCAATCTAGGGGCGATTAAATCGCGGCGCGAGGTTTGTAACCTAGTGGGCTAAGTAAAAATCGAGCAACAAAGAGTTTATCGTCCCTAGAAAGAACCCGAAGGGCAGCGCATGTTTGGCATTTATGCTGCGTTATCGCCTATTTATGTGGAATAACCACACTTCATAGGCTCTGCCTTGCCTAAAAACCAAACACACTGCTGCAAATTCAACCATCAAAGAACAACACGCCCTGGGTGCTTTTTAGTTATTTATGCTTTGGCAGTTAGTATTGCTCTAAGTGGAGCAGGGTAACCTTCAATGGTTTTACTGGTATCGTTTGGGTCTAAAAAATCAACTAACGATTCGTTTTCCATCCAGTCGGTCCTGCGTTGCTCATCAAGCGTGGTAATTGCGCAATCTTTTATTTGCACATCTTTAAAGCCAACGCGTTCCATCCACAGTTTTAGTGCAGCAGTACTTGGAATAAACCAAACGTTGCGCATTTTTGCGTAGCGGTCGGTAGGTACCAGTACGGTGTTTTCATCGCCTTCAATTACTAACGTTTCTAGTACGAGTTCGCCACCTGGGCGAAGCTGCGCTTTTAACTGCGCTAAAAAATCGATAGGCGAGCGGCGGTGATACAGCACCCCCATAGAAAAAACCGTATCAAACGCTTTAAGCTCGGGTAGTGCTTCTACACCTAATGGTAATAAATGCACGTTTTCATCTGGGTTGTAATGTTTAATGGCCTGAAACTGACACAAAAATAAATCAGAAGGGTCAATACCCACTACAAATTCAGCGCCTTCACCGCGCATACGCCATAAGTGATAGCCAGAGCCACAGCCTATATCTAATACTGTGCGGCCTTTTAATGGCTCAATATGAGGAAGCAGGCGGTCCCACTTCCAATCGCTGCGCCACTCAGTGTTTATTTCAATACCGTGTACAGTAAAGGGACCTTTGCGCCATGGAATCATGCGTTTTAATAAATGCGTGGCTTGTTTTTGCTCGCCTTCGCTCATCTCCCCCGGTGCGCCAATTTCTACTTTAGTGGCGATATCAACGTGGGTTGTTTTTACTTCTGGCAAATTTTTAAGTACTTTTTGCCATTTTGGTAAATCGCCATGGCTTGCCTCGTTTTGCCAATGCTTTAATTGAGCGGGCAGGGTTTCTAGCCAGTGGCTAAGCGGGCTTTGTGCAATTGCTGCGTAAAATTGGTTAAACCATTGAGACATAAGTCACTCTCTTTATTTAATTGCTACCATTGAGCAAAAATTAAAACATTGATACCACACCTGCGTTTGGCTAAAACCAATGTCGCTTAAACGATTAAAGTGAGTGCTTAGCGTATCGGGGCGCATCACGTTTTCAATGGCAGTACGTTTTTGGCTTATTTCAAGCTCTGAGTAGCCATTGTGGCGTTTAAAGTCGTGGTGCAAATCAATTAATAAATTATCGCACTGCTCGTTTTCGGCTTTAATTTTTTCGCTAAGGAGCAGTACGCCACCGGGTTTTAAGTTAGCGTAAATTTTTTCAAGCACGGCTTGGCGCTGTAAAGGCGGAATAAATTGCAAGGTAAAATTCATGGCTACTACCGAGGCATTTTGAATCTCAAGCTCATTAATATCGCCTAAAGTTACTGTAACAGGCACGTCTGATTTAAAGCCTTGTAAATGAACCTTACAACGCTCAACCATAGCTTGTGAGTTATCTACAGCAATAATGTGGCAGTTATCGGTGCGAATATTACGGCGCATACTTAGGGTAACTGCACCAAGCGAGCAGCCTAAATCGTAAAGGTTTGAATTACTTTGCGCATATTCACCGGCCAATTTACCCATAGTGCTTACAATGGTGGCGTACCCAGGCACAGAGCGCTGAATCATATCCGGAAAAACCTCAACCACATTTTGGTCGAAGCTAAAATCTTTTACTTGTTGCTCAGAGGCGTAAATACTGTCTTTTATACTCACTAAGGCAGTCTCTTTAAAAATAATGGCACTATTTTAACATTTTATACTGGATAGTCAGTGATAAATTCAGTAGCTTGGCTAGAATTATGAATAATAAGTATAAAAGAGAACGTTAAATGAGCAAAAGTAAGGTAATTAGCACAGACGATATATTAGCAACCCTATGTCATTCAGTGACGGGTGTTCTGTCATCAGCCAGTGGTAACAAAATTAGCTACTCGGCTATGGTGCAAAAAATAACGCGCACCTGTATGCGTCCAGACATTGGCTGTTTTGTATTATTTGATGGTGGCTTTACAGGGCTGGTAGTCACTAATTTTACAGCGCAAGCGGCAATGGAAATTTACGGCGATTACATGCGCAATATGGGCATGCCTGAAGAAGAAATTGCCCACAGTCATTTATCGGATGACGTTTCAAATGTAATGGGCGAACTGATGAACCAAATTGTTGGTGACTTCACTTCTAAAGTGCGTGAGCAGCTGCATACCTCTATTACGCAAAACCAGCCAAAAATGATGGCGATTAATAAACAAGTGCAAATATCGGTTGATACCACAATGGACCGTCCACAAGCACGCCGCGTAACCTTTACTACGCGCAACCAAAATATCTTTTACCTAGAGCTGGCAATGGATAAAACAGAGTTTATTAAACTACATGACTTTGACATTGTAGAAGCGATAGACCCTGATGATATTATCGAAAACGAAGCTAAGCAAAAGGCCGAAAAAGCAAAAGCTAAGTCAAAAGAAGCAGAACAAGATGATGCCGATGATGACTTTATGGCTGAGCTAGGGCTGTAATGTAGGTTGGGTTGAGCGAAGCGAAACCCAACGTGCTTTTGAGCTGTCAGTTTTAAGCTATCAGCGGTCAGATCAGACCGCTGACCGTTCATGAATAAGGATTCTCTCCCATCGCCACTACCACACAAAAAATCCTCAAATCTAACTCTAACTGATGGTATTGCGGCTCCATATGGCAGCACAATTTATAAAAGCTCTTGTTGTGGTCTTTTTCTTTAAAGTGGGCGAGTTCGTGTACGACTAGCGCTTTTAACAGTGGCTCAGGTGCGCGCAGTAAATCGCTGTTTATGGCTAAATCGTGCTTACGGGTTTTACCTTGCATGCGGTAGGTGTGGGTACCGAGTGCATTGGTTACCATATCCCCTTGTTTTTTAAATGCAGCGCGGCCAAACGGTGGGGCGTTTTTTAAATACTGCTTTTTTAAATCAGTGGCGTAACTGTAAAGTAGTTTGTCGGTGGTGATGGTGTGCGCATGTGGGTATTTTTTAAGTAAGTAGTCACATACCTTATTGTTATTTATAAGGCTTAATACTTGCTCAACAATGTTAGCTGGGTAGCCGGTAAAGTAACGTGCGTATTCACTCATTTGTATTCTCTATTTAAAAAAGCGTTGGCTGGTGGGCTTCTTTTTCGCCGCTGAATGGATTTAATACTGGGTGATTATACCCTAGGTCTTCACAAAACTGCCTAGCGAGTAGTGGAGATTCACGGTTATCGGCAGTATGAAAAAAAACATACGGGGTTTTTCCCTCATCAAGCCATTGTTTTACTTTATTGAGCCACGGTTTATAAAAGGGTTTATAGTCGTTTTGTAAATCGGCTATTACAAAGCGTGCCATCGGCTGCGAGCCAGTAGCTATTGCATGTACCGGTAAGTGGGGCTTTTTTTGTTGTGCATCTATTAAAGCCTCGGTGGTGGGCTTTACTGCAAAAAGCGCACGGGTATCCATAGAAATACGGTTTATATTATTTGCCATTAATAGCTGATTAAGGGCAATTTCGGCCTCACCTTTTTTAAAAAAACCACTATGGCGTACTTCTACGCCGTAATTTAGCTCTTTGGGGAGCAAGCTAATAAATTGCGTTAATTTAGGTAAATCGCTTGGCCCAAACGCTTTGGGTAGTTGCAGCATTATTTGCCCTGTTTTTTCAAGTATTGGGGCAAATAACGTAAGCCAGTCATTAAGTTCTGTTTGAACATTACTAAGCGCAAGCTCGTGGCTAAAGCGACGATGAAACTTAAACGTAAATTTAAAGTCCTCGGGTACGCTTTGAGCCCAGCGTAAAACAGTGCTTGGCGCTGGGTCTGCGTAAAAGCTGGTATTGCCTTCAACTGAATTAAAATGCTGGGCATATTGGCTTAGCATATCGGCATTTTTACATTGGCGGGTAAATAAGTTGCCTTTCCAGGCGCTGCTCGACCACTGAGGGCATCCAATATATAACATAAAAAAGGGTGGCTTAATGACTTCGTGGCGTAAGTGTACCAAATACATACGGTGCTTGCTGCAAATTAACATTACAAAGCTAAACACACGCTCTAGGGCGTGTTGATCTTTGTAGATTGAAATTTGTTCAATCTAGGGGCGATTAAATCGCGGCGCGAGGTTTGTAACCTAGTGGGCTCGATAACTGCTCCTGCGTTATTCTAATGACTTACATCCCTGTAAGAATAAGTAAAAATCGAGCAAAGCTTCCGCGTCCTGCTCACGCCCCTTACCTACATCCATGTAGGCAACAAAGAGTTAATCGTCCCTAGAAAGAACCCAAAGGGCAGCGCATGTTTGGCATTTATGCTGCGTTATCGCCTTTTTATGGGGAATAACCACACTACATAGACTCTGCCTTGCCTAAAAGCCAAACATACTGCTGCAAATTCAACCACCAACGTTCAACACGCCCTAGCATCTTGATACTACTTGGGTATAATGCAGGGCTTAATTTGATTATTTTTAGATTGCTAGCGGCTTTATTTGTATTGTGGTGACCAGTTTTTTAAATCACACGCCTTAAAACAAATAAATATAACCGTTTAAGCCTTTTATCTGACAGGAAAACTATGCGCTCTATATATTGCGGACAGCTAAATAAAACTCACGTAGATCAAGAAGTTGAACTATGTGGCTGGATCAACAAACGACGTGACCTTGGTGGACTTATCTTTGTCGATTTACGCGATAGAGAAGGGTTAGTACAAGTTGTATTCGATCCAGAGGTTGAAGGACTAATGGATAACGCTAACAAACTTCGCCAAGAGTTTTGTGTGCAGTTAAAAGGTGTTGTACGTGCGCGCCCAGAAAGCCAAGTAAATAAAGACATGGCAACAGGCGAAGTAGAAATTTTAGGTACTGAGCTAACTATTATTAACCGCTCTGAGCCGCTTCCGCTTGATTTTAATCAAACCAATTCTGAAGAGCGCCGCTTAAAGTACCGCTACTTAGATTTACGTCGCCTTGAAATGAGCGACCGTATTAAACTGCGCGCTAAAGCAAGCAGCTTTGTTCGTCGCTTTTTAGATGACAATGGCTTTTTAGACATTGAAACACCTGTACTTACAAAAGCAACACCAGAAGGTGCACGCGATTACTTAGTACCAAGCCGTGTTCATAAAGGTAGCTTTTACGCATTACCACAGTCGCCACAGTTGTTTAAGCAATTGTTGATGATGTCGGGTTTTGACCGTTACTACCAAATTGTTAAATGTTTCCGTGATGAAGATTTACGTGCCGATCGTCAACCTGAATTTACCCAAATAGATTTAGAAACCTCGTTCATGAGCTCAGATCAAGTACGTGGTATGACTGAAAAAATGATCCGTGAAATGTGGCAATCATTACTAAACGTTGATTTAGGCGATTTCCCAATTATGCCTTACAGCGAAGCAATGAGCCTTTACGGTTCTGATAAGCCAGACTTACGTAACCCAATGAAGCTTGTTGATGTAGCTGATTTAGTAAAAGACGTAGAGTTTAACGTATTTTCAGGACCAGCTAACGACGAAAAAGGCCGCGTTGCTGTATTAACAGTACCAGGTGGCGCTAAGCTTTCGCGTAAGCAACTTGACGATTACACTAAGTTTATTGGCATTTACGGCGCTAAAGGTATGGCGTGGATGAAAGTAAACGACCGTGATGCAGGCGCTGAAGGCGTTCAATCTCCAGTTGCTAAGTTTTTAAACGAAGAGGTAATTACCCAGTTACTTGAGCGTACTAACGCACAAACGGGCGACATTATTTTATTTGGTGCCGATAAACGCAACGTTGTAAACGAAGCAATGGGCGCGCTTCGCTTGAAGATTGGTGTTGATTTAGAAATCACTAACCTTGATAGCTGGGCGCCACTTTGGGTTGTTGACTTCCCAATGTTTGAAGAAGATGACGAAGGCACGTTACATGCTGTGCATCATCCATTCACAGCACCAAAAGATATTAGCGCAGAAGAGCTTGAAGCAAACCCAGCAGCGGCTATTTCAGATGCTTACGACATGGTATTAAACGGCTACGAAGTAGGTGGCGGTTCGGTACGTATTCATAATGCTGATATGCAAGAAGCAGCATTTAGAATTTTAGGTATTGATGCGCAAGAGCAACAAGACAAGTTTGGCTTTTTACTTGATGCCCTTAAATACGGCACACCACCACATGCTGGTTTAGCCTTTGGTCTTGACCGTTTAGTTATGCTTTTATGTGGTACCGATAACATTCGTGACGTTATTGCGTTCCCTAAAACCACTCAAGCATCGTGCTTATTAACCGATGCACCTAGCAAAGCTAATAGCGACTCGTTAACTGAGCTTGCAATCAGTGTGGTAGAAAAAGCAATTCCTAGCGAAGAGTAATGTCGCGCGCAACAAATGCGCTTAGCTAGATTTAAAAACCCTTAGGAGTATGCCTAGGGGTTTTTTTATGGTTAAATTTAAACCAGTTCATACCAATCGTGTTAAGTTATTAGTCTATTTAGCAAGCTAGAATAGTTAAATATTTAAGTCGATTGGTATCAAATATTATTCAATAGACAGGGAGTTCGTATGTCGTTTAATCTCACATTATTTGGTGAATTTTTAGCTTTTTTTATTTTGTTTTGCATTCCAATTTTTGCGCTTATTAGCTACAAAATAGGTAAACGCAAAAGCACCATGCCGGGCGTTTTAGCTTTTGTGGGCGGGTGCTTAGCGGTATTTCCGCTCTTTGGCTTAATTTTTATCGCCTTATTAGCGCTTAAACAAGATTTGCCAAAAACCAGCCCTTATGCCCATTAAACAACCCTAAATACGGACACGTAGTCACAGTGCCAATTTCTAATAATAGCTATTATTGCGATCAGCAATTTAGTGCCTTACAGCTAGCAAAACACACACTCGAAAACACAGAATTTGAAGCATGTACGTTTATAGATTGCGACTTATCTCAGGGGCAATTTAAAACGTGTCGATTTATAGAGTGCAGTTTTGAGCATTGCAATTTATCGAGCATTGAATGGGGATACAGCTCGCTTGAAAGTGTAAGCTTTAGCCATTGTAAGTTAAACAGCGTGCAATGGAGCAATGCTGATTGGGGAGCGCTAAGTATTGATGCGCCGGTGAGCTTTAATAGCTGTGAGCTTAGTAACAGCTCTTTTTATGAATTAACTTTAAAATCACTAAAATTAATTCACTGCTTTGCAAAAAATGTTGATTTTAGACATGCCAATTTAAAGCAAAGTACATTTACAGGAAGTAATTTTCGCGATAGTGAGTTTTTTCAAACCACTTTAACGGAGTGTGACTTTGTAGGGGCTACAGAATTTAATATAGATTTAAACAGTAATACGTTAGCGGGGGCTAAGTTTGAGCGCTTTGAAGCCCTTAATTTACTTACAAGCCTTAATATTGAGCTTTGCGATTAATGTGTGAGGAGCGTTTAGAAGCTGCATATTGCAAGCCTCTAAACAATGAATAACCTTCAATAAGATTAAACACTAGCCTGTAGCTTGGTATTAACAGCTAGGGCCATTTTTATTACGTGCGTTTGCCAATGTGCGGGCAATTTCAAGCAGTGCAGGGGTGATGTCATCAGCGCCGTCTTTAATTAACTTGGTTACATCGCCTGATGAATATAAGCTATCGCGCGGCGACTTAATACCAAGTTCGCGCACAAAGTCTTTTGTTTTACCTGTGCTGCCTGTTTCAATAAATTTAAATATAATACGCTCGTTGTTACTTTTTGGCTCGGCCTGTAACACGGCAATTTCTTCTTTATAGGCTTCTATTCGACTTTGCAAAATGTCGATACGTTGTTCAATAGTGCTGTATGATTTCATGGGGTACTTTTCTAAATTAACTAAAAATAATACCCGTATTATCGCATACATTAGCAATGGCGCGCGCTAACCTTTATAGTAAAAGTTATTTTTATTTAAAAACAATAATTTATATAAGCTACAACATGCATAAAACAATAAAAAAGTTACTAACATTAAGTGCATTTAGCCTAAGTGCGAGTTTAATATCACCATTAAGCTTTGCTGATGATGTAATAGTGGATCAAAGCCGCAATCGCACCATCCCTATAAATATCACATACCCCAATGAGAGTAATCAATGCAGCGTACACGCAAAGTGCCCTGTAGCATTTGTAAATGCAGGCTACGGCATTAGCCACAATGACTACGCGTTTGCGAGTAAGCTATTTAATGCACAGGGTTATTTAAGCATTGCAGTCGCGCATGAGCTAAAAACCGACCCCGCGCTTAATCGCATACAGCCTTATTTAACCACCCGAATGGAAAACTGGCATCGCGGTGTGGTTACCCTTAAATTTTTAGTTAATCAGCTAAGTGCTCAATACCCTGAGTATAACTTTTCCCAGCTCACGTTATTTGGCCACTCAAACGGTGGCGATATATCTGCTTTATATGCTTCAATTTACCCAAATGAAGTAAGCCAACTAATTACCCTCGATCACCGACGCATGTTGATCCCACGTAATAAAAATATACGCGTGCTTACACTGCGTGGTAGTGATTACGCAGCCGATGCGAATGTTTTATTAAATGAAACAGAGCTAAAAAACTTCCCTGTTAGCCAAGTAATGATTGAAAAATCGCGCCATAACGATATGCACGACGGCGGGCCAAAATGGCTGGCGGATAGAATGAGTAAAGAAATCAAGGCGTTTTTAAATTAACAAAAATTTGTAGAGCTTTATTTTAGGGCCTGTTGACCTTTCAGGGTTATAATTTGTTCAATCTAGGGGCCATTTAATCACGGCGCGAGGTTTGTAACCTAGTGGGCTAAGTAAAAATCGAGTAAAGCTTCCGCGTCCTGCTCACGCCCCTTACCTACATCCATGTAGGCAACAAAGAGTAAATGGCCCCTAGGCAGAACCCTTTGGGCAGCGCCTGTTTGGCATTTATACGTCGTTATCGCCTATTTATGGGGAACAACCACACTACATAGGCTCTGCCTTGCCTAAATACCAAACAGACTGCTGCAAATTCAACCTCGAAAGGTAAACAGGCCCTAAATAGCGCAGCCACAGCTGCGCTATTTTTGTTTTAGTTACTCAACTAATTCACTTACTACAATTGGGCTGTTATGCAGGGTTTTATGCACTGGGCATTTGTCGGCTATTTCTAGCAGACGCTGGCGCTGTGCTTCGGTTAAGTCGCCGCGTAGGGTAATTTTACGGGTAATGGCCTCTAGGTTTTGGGTGCATTCGCCGTTGTCGCAATCTTTGTAATAGTCGCGGGTGTGTTCAAGTTCTACTTTTACATGATCAAGCGGCAGCTTTTTTAAGGTTGCATACATACGCAGTGTCATTGAGGTACACGCGCCTAGACCTGCGAGTATATGGTCGTACGGATCGGGGCCTAAATTACTGCCACCTACTTTTAATGGCTCATCGGCAAGCCATGTATGATCTTTAGTACTTACGTGCTGAGTAAATATATGATCTTTTTCTTCAACCAGTACTTTGCCGTTTTCTAATTTTGCGCTGTAGTTGCTTTGCTCATATTTAACGTAGCGGTTTGCCCAATTAGCAATAAGCGTAGCAGCGTACTCGGCATCGTTTTTATTACTTAGTAAGTGGTCGGCGTTATCGAGGCTAATAAAGCTTTTTGGGTGTTTGGCTGATGCATAAATTTTCTCGGCTTCTGAAATATTAACCGTGGCATCAACAGGGGAGTGCATAACTAAAAGTGCGCGTTTTAATTTGCCTATATGGCTACGGTCGTACTTTGCTATGTCCTCTACAAATTGTTTTTTTATGGTAAATTCGCGCCCAGCTAAGCTAACTTTAGCTTCACCTGCGGCGTTTATTTCGTCTAAATGGGCTTCAAAGTTATGTGCAACGTGTTGTGCATCTGAAGGAGCGCCAATTGTTGTAATAGCCGATACCTCAGGAATATGCTCTGCAGCAGCCAGTACGGCAGCGCCGCCTAAGCTGTGGCCAATTAATAACTGCGGCGCATCAAAGTGCGTACGCAGGTGATCGGCTGCGGCCACTAAATCTTGAATATTTGATGAGAAGTTACTGTTTGCAAAGTCGCCGTCGCTATTGCCAAGACCGGTAAAGTCAAAGCGCAGTACGGCAATACCCTGTTGGGTAAGGGCGCGGCTTATGCGCGTAGCGGCAGCAATATCTTTCCCACAGGTAAAGCAGTGTGCAAATAAAGCATAAAACTTTACATCGCCGGCTGGGCGTTCAAGCTGGCCTGCAAGTTCTAAATCGCCGCTTTTAAAAGATACTTTTTGTCGCATAGAAGAGCCTTAGTGTTTCATTAAAATACGTTACAATAATAGATAAGATATAAGCACTAACTAGTGTAATTTCAATGTTTATTATGCTTTGATCTTGATCAAGTAAACTGTTTACTATTTCATCGTGAGGACATTTGTCCTTATGTTTTTTGGGTGGTTTGTCTATCCTCGCACAGCGCTATAATGAAGGTTTTGCTACTTTATATTGGCTAATTAGCTATATTTTAAAGCAGCTCACTTCTAACAACCTATTCACTGGAACGTACAATGCAATTACCTACTGTTGATTATAAAGCTCCCGATGCGGCTGCTCACTTTGTTGAATCGTTAAGAAACACCGGTTTTGGTGTATTAAAAAACCACCCAATCCCGCAATCTTTAGTTGAGTCTATTTACGAAAAATGGCAAGACTTTTTTAATTCAGAGCAAAAGCACGACTTTTTATTTTCTAAAGAAACGCAAGACGGTTATTTCCCACCTTCTGTATCTGAGGTAGCTAAAGGCTTTACAGTAAAAGACATTAAAGAGTACTTTCATGTTTACCCTAAAGGTCGCGTGCCTGCAGAGCTTGAAGCCGACGTACGTGAGTACTACCGTTTAGCTAACGAATTTGCAGCAACGCTTTTAAGCTGGGTTCAAGCAGAGGCACCAGCCGATGTACGTGCTAAGTTTTCTATCGATTTAAAAGACATGATTGCTGATTCTGAGCAAACATTGTTACGCATTTTACATTACCCGCCAATGACAGGTGATGAAGAGCCAGGTGCAATTCGCGCTGCGGCACATGGTGACATTAACTTATTAACTGTGTTACCTGCATCGAACGAGCCAGGCCTGCAAGTTCAAAAAACTGATGGCGGTTGGTTAGATGTGCCATGTGACTTTGGTAGCTTAATTATTAATATTGGTGACATGTTACAAGAAGCGTCGGGCGGGTACTTCCCATCGACTATTCACCGTGTAATTAACCCAACGGGTAAAGCGTCGACTAAGTCGCGTATTTCTTTACCGCTGTTTTTACACCCACGTCCTGATGTTGTGCTTTCTGAGCGTTACACTGCAGACAGCTACCTACAAGAGCGTTTACGCGAGCTAGGTGTTAAATAACGTTATATTTATTGAGTTAAATATAAACCAAAAGCGGCTTTTAGCCGCTTTTGTTGTTTTTAAGCAAGGTTATACCAATCCGCAATAATGTTGAATCATTTTTAGGGGCTAAACGTGTCGCTATCTGCATTAAAAAATTCTCATTTATGACTATATGAATGCAGAAGGTAGAGCAATGCAGGAGAAATTGCCGAGAACAACTAAATAACGAATTTATTGTCTAGCTATCAACACGTTTATCTATTCTCAAAATAGATCACTTAATTAAGCGGATTGGTATTAATTTTTTGGGTAAGTTTGTTTCATTATTAAAACCGACTCAGCAATTATTTGCTCAAGTATAGCTAAATCGATATTTTCCAATTTTGTCACGTACAAACAGCTTTTACCTAGGCTATGTTTACCAAGCTTATTTAATAATGCCGCTATTTTGGGGTGATCAAAGCCAGGCATAATATAAATAGAAAGCTTAGTTTTGCGTGGTGAAAACCCTGTGATTGGCCATTCACCTGTGCGGCCGGAGTCGTACCTATAGCTGTATTGGTCAAACCCTATAATATCTTTACCCCATACAACAGGCTTTGCCCCTGTGACTTTTTCAAACAGGGTTAGTAAGGTTTGTGTGTCTTCAATACGCTTTGAATCTATACTTTCTAGGCATTGCTTAAGTGTTATTTGGTTTGCTTTAGTTTTTAATGTCATAGCGTTGATTTGTATTGTTATTAGCTACTCTAAGGTTAGCACTTAATTTGCTAAGTGAATATTTCCATGCATTTCTAAGTTAGTTGCGTATAATGCGCCCTTGGCCGGTTTGGCCTTTATTTTATTGAGAGATTTTATGAGTTTTGATGGTTTAGGTTTATCACAGTCTTTAGTTAACGCGGTTTTAGAAAAGGGCTATGAAACGCCAACGCCTATTCAGGCTCAAGCAATTCCTGCAATTATTGAACGTCGCGATGTAATGGCGGCTGCACAAACAGGCACAGGTAAAACCGCTGGTTTTACTTTACCGCTAATTGAGCTGCTATCTAAAGGCAGTAAAGCAAAAAGTAACCACGTACGTGCCCTTATTTTAGCGCCCACGCGTGAGCTGGCTTTGCAGGTAAGCGAAAACGTTGAAGAATACGCTAAGCACTCTGATGTAAGTTCGTTTGTAGTGTACGGCGGCGTAAAAATAAACCCACAAATGCAGCGCCTTCGTAAAGGGGTTGATATTTTAGTGGCCACGCCTGGGCGTTTAATCGATTTACATAATCAAAACGCTGTTAAGTTTGATAATGTTGAAGTGCTGGTACTTGATGAAGCCGACCGCATGCTTGATATGGGCTTTATTCACGACATTAAACGCCTGATTGCTAAAATGCCGCCTAAACGCCAAAACTTAATGTTTTCGGCAACGTTTTCAGATGATATACGTGCATTAGCAAAAGGGTTAATTAACGACCCTGTTGAAATATCAGTTGCGGCAAAAAACACCACTGCTAAAAGCGTAACGCAAAGCGTTTACGCTGTTGATAAATCGCGTAAAACCGCATTACTTAGCCATTTAATTCGTAGCAACGATTGGCAACAAGTATTAGTGTTTAGCCGTACCAAGCACGGAGCAAACCGTTTAGTTAAACAGCTTGAGCGCGACGACATAGTAGGCGCCGCTATTCATGGTAATAAATCACAAGGCGCTCGTGTTAAAGCGCTTGATGGCTTTAAAAGTGGTGAAGTACGCGTACTTGTAGCCACTGATATTGTGGCACGTGGTCTTGATATTGTTGAGCTTCCGCATGTGGTTAACTACGACTTACCAAACGTATACGAAGATTACGTTCACCGTATTGGCCGTACCGGTCGTGCTGGTGCATCAGGGCATGCTATTTCGTTTGTAACAGCCGATGACGCCGCTGATTTATACGGTATTGAACGTTTTATTGGTGAGCTAATCCCTCGCGCTGAAGAGCCTGGATTTGAACCAACTAGCCCAGTACCTGAGCGCGCATTAGATGCTCGCCCAATTAAACCTAAAAAGCCTAAAAAAGCAAAGCAGCCGTTTAACAAGCCTAAGTCTGATAAGCCGAACAGCAAAAAACCAAACAATGGGGGAAGCGGTACCGGCCCTCGTCGTGGTGGTTCTAAAAAACCAGCAGCGAAAACTGATGACAACGCACAAAGCCCATGGGCAAAACGCCAATCGGTAGGTGGTAATGGCCAGCGCCGTCGTCGCCCAAATAACGATTAATCATTATTAAAGATTGTATTGGCCTTTAATTAAACGCCAATACAAAAAAACGCGCTACCTTTTTAATAGAAGTAGCGCGTTTTTTATTATCTGTAATTTATACTTACCTGATCAACGAATTAACGCCTAAACCTACAAACAAGGTCACGCTAACGCTTAGTAAGGTGCCAAGCATAACGTACTCGGTGAGCTTTTTATCTTTACTGGCACTTAAATCGCCAAACCTAAATACCGACTTGGCAGCTAGCAAAAAGCCAAGCCCAGCAAATTGGTCAAGTAATATAAAGCTCAGCATAAGTACACGCTCTATCATGCCAATGCTTTGTCCGGCCAACGGTAAGCTGCCCTCACTTGAAAAGTTAGCGGTGAGCCTTTCAAGCATCATTCTTATAAATACGGCACTTGGGCTTAATATAATTAAATATCCGCATACAACCCACAGTACTTTAGGGTTTATGGCAAGTGCGCTTACGTACGCGATTAAACTTTGGTTATCAGTTATATAAATACACAGCGCTATTATTACGGCTATATGCGCTATTTGGTCGAGTAAAAAGGGCACAACCCCTTTATTTGAATACGACTTAGCAATATCTATTAGGTAGTGGCTAAGCATAATTGCAGCTGTTGAAAGTAACACGGTGCTTAGTTGTTGCCAGCCATAGCTATATTCCCAAAGCGCTAAAATAACGGCGCTAACCACACCGTGTACTAATACATGCAGGTAGAGCTTTTTAGCTTTAAAGTGGTGGGTGTTTCTATCGTTTACCCAGCTCATTGGTTGTAAAAAAAAGTCACTGACTAGGTGGCCTATAATTAATGTCACTAATAATAACGAAAACCCCATTACTCACTTCCTTTTGCAATCGTTGTTATGACCTGTTTAGCGTGTACTATAAATCGCTCTATAAGCTGATAATTTGCTAAATTAAGCAATTTAGTGACATTTTCGCGACTGGTGTTAAGCTCTTTTGCCAGTGCTGCATGACTGTTATCGGCCTGGGTTAAATACACGTAAAGCGCATTGGCTTGTTTTTGCGTTATTTTGCTAAGCAAGGTATCGACAAAGGCAAGGTTAAGGCTAAAACTTTCATCTAGGGCGTGCTTTGCTACCTGTAAGGTAAAGCGTTGGTTGGCTATTTTATCAAGGCCTTGCCCTGAGAGCACAAAGGCCGAGCCGGTGGCTGTTTTTATATCGCTGCGTAGGTTGTCTACCTCACCTAAGGCCATACTTTGGCGTAGCTCGTAACCTGCCGACTTTAAATGCAAATAAATGATAATAGCGGTTTTAATTAACTGCTCGCTTTGATTTATTTGTAACTGAAAAGCATCACCTCGGTATATGGTCCACAGTGAGGTATTATTACTAATTGCACGCAAACTTTGCTCTAGCTGATAAAGCATGGCATCGTATTGCTGCTTAGGTATTTTTTGCGATTTAATTATATCGCCGCTGATCACACCAATCATAGAAATCCAAAAAGTAACTTAATGCAGTTACATAGAATCAGGTAACCAAATTTGGTTACATTTAGTTAAGTAACCAATTTAGGTTACTTAAAACAAAATTGCAAGGTTCACTCGTTAATGGCGTTTTATTTCAGCTACGCTGAGCTGTGAGCACTTAAGGAAACAAATGACTTTACAAAACGATCAGCAAATCAGTAAGCCACGTGTCGGTATTTTTGTTGATGTACAAAACATTTATTACACGTGCCGCGAAAGTTACCGTAAAAACTTTGATTACAATGCATTTTGGGCGCACATGAAGCAGCAGTATTCTATAGATTGTGCATTTGCGTATGCCATTCACCGCGGTGATGAAAAACAAAACCAGTTTCAAAATATTTTGCGTGCTATTGGCTTTGAGGTAAAACTAAAGCCGTTTATTCAGCGCCGTGACGGCAGCGCAAAAGGGGATTGGGATGTAGGCATAACGATAGATATGCTAGAGCAAGGCAAAAACCTCGATAAAGTTATTTTGCTCTCTGGTGATGGCGACTTTGCGTTATTGCTAGGGCATTTAAAAAATCAATACAATGTACCGTGCGATGTTTACGGCGCCGATAAGTTAACCGCAGAGGTGCTTAAGCAAAGTGCAGAACAGTTTCATTTAATTGATGATAGCTTACTACTCTAAAGCATAAAATATAGCGGCTAAGTGCCTGCAACATGAGAGTTTTTAATAAAGAGCCTATATAGCTAATATAGGCTTTTTTTATTGCTGTAATAAATTGGGTTTACTCAGCGGTTATGGTAATTTTACGCCATATCATGTTATTGAGGACTCACATGCTTTATTACAGCGACATGCCATTAGACCGCGGGTCTAATTTTCGTAAAAACGCGGCGTGGTTAAACGCACAAATGTCGGCACAAAGTAAGTGGCTTTTGGTGAATAATAACCACACTTTGTTTTATAAAGACGCAGCTCAAGTGTGCTACTTAACGTATCAGCAGATTGCCCATTTAGATTTATCAAACGCTATTTATTTAGGCTCAAATACTGAGCAACAGGGTGTGTTTGCGTTAGATGTTTCAGCCATACACGATGACGAACTCAAGCGCGTTATAGGCGACGCACAGTTTTTTGATATACGCCAATATGGCCCTCACGTTGATATACAAGATGGCTCTATAGCCGCACTTGCACGTGGTTTATGTTATTGGCATGCAACGCATAGTTTTTGCGGGCGTTGTGGCAGTAAAAATACATTAGTAGAGGCAGGGCATTCACGCCTATGTGAAAACGAGCACTGCAAGCACCCTACATTTCCACGCACTGACCCTGCAGTAATTATGGTGGTTACTAAAGTATTTGAAGATGGAATAGAGCGTTGTTTATTGGGTCGCCAAGCAATATGGCAACAAGGTATGTATTCGTCATTGGCAGGCTTTGTAGATCCAGGTGAAACACTAGAGCAAGCTGTAGCGCGCGAAGTTAAAGAAGAAGCAGGCATTGACGTTGATAATGTACGTTATATTGCCTCGCAACCTTGGCCATTTCCTTCCTCTATTATGTTGGGTTTTATTGCTCAGGCTAAAACTGAGCAAATAAACGTAGATAAAGACGAATTAGACGATGCCAAATGGTTTACGCGCGAAGAAGTTAAGGCGTTTGGCAATATGGGCGATGAAGGCGATCATTATAAACTCCCTCGGGTCGATTCAATTTCGCGTTTTTTAATTGAACAATGGCTTTCAAATAAGGCTTAAGGATTGGTAATGGCGACAAGCAAAAATAAAAATACCCAGTTAGTATCAACGGGGCGTAAAAAAGTCTACACCCATGGTGTGGTAAATCCCGTAGTACAGCGCGCTTCTACAATTGTATTTGACAGCGTGGCCGAATTAAAAGAAGCCGCTAAAACCCGCGGTGATAAAACATTATTTTATGGCCGCCGTGGCACAACTACACATTTTGCACTGCAAGAGGCAATAACCGAGCTTGAAGGCGGTGAAGGCTGCGCACTTTACCCATGCGGCGCTGCGGCAATAAGCCAAGCGTTATTGTCGTTTGTAAAGGCGGGCGATCATATTTTAATGGTTGATAACGTGTATGAACCTACGCGTGATTTTTGCGATAAAATTTTAGCGGGGCTAGGTGTTACCACCACTTATTACCCACCTACAATTGGCGCAGGTATTGAGGCGTATATTCAGCCAAACACAAAAGTGCTGTTTTTAGAATCGCCTGGCTCTATAACCATGGAAATACAAGATGTACCTGCCATGGTAAAAGTAGCCAATGAGCATAATATTATGACCATGCTTGATAACACCTACGGCAATGGCTTGCATTACCGCCCACTTGAACACGGTGTAGATATTAGTATTCAAGCAGCAACTAAGTACATTGTTGGCCACTCTGATGTAATGATGGGTGTAGCAGTGGCAAATAAAAAGTACTGGCCAACCCTGCGTGAGCAGTCGTACTTATTGGGGCAATGCACCAGCGCAGATGATGCCTATTTAGCGCTTAGAGGCTTACGCACTATGGCAGTGCGTTTAAATCAGCACGAAAAGGCGGCTATAGAGGTGGCAAAATGGCTTGAGCAACATGAGTTAGTTGATCATATTCGCCATCCTGCATTTGAAAGCTGCCCTGGGCATGAATTTTTTAAGCGCGACTTTGATGGCAGCAATGGGTTGTTTTCATTTGTAATGAAAGCCGGTAACCAAAAAGCCATTGATGCGTTTTTAGATAGCCTTGAGCACATTAAAATGGGCTTTTCGTGGGGTGGCTTTGAAAGTTTAGTTACCGCCAATTTGACCATGAAAGGTTTACGTTCGAACACGGGTTGGGATTTAGGCCCTGTTATTCGCTTGCATATTGGCCTTGAAGACATTGATGATTTAATTAATGACTTAAGCCAAGCGCTTGAGGTATACCAACAGCATTTATAAAAATAGGCTAAATAAACAAAGTTTGGCCTGTTACATTTAAACGGTTTGTTACAAAGCTCACTTATGGTGAGCTTTTTTTTGCTGGTAATTCAAGGTGTTTACACTTACTGTTGTTACATTACGCTTTATTTTAAAGCATGAGCAACGTCATTAAGGAAAGCCAATGGCAACATCATCATTAGTGAACATAGGGCGATTAACCCAAATAGCGGGTTTTGAGCTAGTACGTATGTTTTTAACCAAGCGCGGCTTAATTGCAATGGCCGCCTTTGCCCTTGTGTGGTTACTTATTTTACGCTACCCGATAGGCCAAGCCGTCAGCATTATTAGTGCCCCCAATTTTGAACAAATGGCACGCGATATTTCAGGCAGTATTGGTTTAAGTAAGTTGCTTGATTGGCCTGAGGCCGAATTTGCTATGTACTGGCTAGTCGCTTTGTATAGCTTTCCGCTGTTTGCTATTTTTATATCAAGCGATCAAACCGTTGGCGATAGAGAGCGCGGCACATTACGGTTTTTATCATTGCGTTCTACACGGTTTGAAATTTTATTTGGCCGTTTTTTAGGTCAGCTTGGCGTGTTAGCGTGTTTATTAGCTATTACCTTAGTGGCAACCCTTGGCGTACTTGGTTACAGAGAGCCAAGCCTATTAATGGGAGGGTTAAGCCGTGCGGTTTCTATATTTATAATAATGGTGGTGGTACTTAGCCCGTTTGTGGCATTAATGAGTTTGATTAACACATTTGCTCGCTCGTCGCGTTTAGCAATTGTGTTAGCCATTTTATATTTTGCTGGTGGCGGCATTATTGTGGGTATATTGGCGTGGCAAGTACCGGCTTTAAATGCGCTCGATTACCTTTTCCCAGGGGTTAATTCTGAGCTTTTAGCTGGGCAAAACCTACCTTTATTGAGTGCCTTAGGTGTGCCGCTTATTCAAAGCGCTGTATTTATAGCGATTGCGCATCGAATATTTACAAGGAGTTCGCTATGAGCGTATTAATAAAAGCCAGCGGCTTGAGTAAATCGTATGGCGCAAAGCAAGCACTTAACAACGTAAGCTTTGAAATTCAAAAAGGCGCACCAGTGGCGTTAGTGGGCCCAAATGGCGCCGGTAAAACCACATTATTTAGTTTATTGTGCGGCTATATTAACCCAAGCCACGGTGAGCTCAGTATTTTAGGGCATAAGCCTGGTAGTGCAGCGTTGTTCAACCAAGTAAGTGCATTACCGCAAGATGCGCAGTTAGATCCGCGTTTTAATATAGATAAGCAACTGGCGTTTTATGGCAAGCTTCAAGGCATGGGCGCTAAACAAAGCCACAATGAAGCGCTGCGCGTACTTGATTTGGTTGGCTTAAAAGAAGTCGCTAAACAGCGTGCGGGCGATTTATCTCACGGTATGCGTAAACGGGTAACGATAGCGCAAGCGCTGATTGGCTCGCCGAAAATAGTGATGCTTGATGAAGCCACAGCAGGGCTTGACCCTATTCATGCCAGAGAGGTGCGAGAGCTGGTATCGAGCTTAAGCGATGAAGCCACCTTTATTTTAAGTTCGCACGATTTAACCGAACTTGAGCGATTATGCTCCCAAGTGCTTCACCTAGATAAGGGCATTTTGAGCGAGCACCAAACAAAAGACAACAATACGCATACTCACTTTTATACCTTAATGCTCAACGAGGCGTATCAAAATGTGGAGCAGCAACTGCAGGCGTTAGCAGGTGTAAGCCGTGTGTATATGAGCCAACATAAAGAATACGTGATTGAGTACCAGCCAACCGGTGAGCCACTTGATATTGCTTTATTAAACTTTTGCCATCAACAAAACTGGCAATATAGGCAGTTAGTAAATGGTCACACCTTAGAAAATCAAATATTTACACAGGAGAAAGCATAATGGGACTACTCAGTGGTTTAATGGGAAATGCAAGCGAAGTAGATGATTCTGATTTAGAAAAAGTACTTGCCAATACCCTAATAGATGGCGAACAAGTAGAAAAAGCCTATAAGGTGATTCGCGATATGTTTATTTTTACTAATAAGCGTTTAATTTTAATTGATAAGCAAGGTATGACCGGCTCTAAAATGGAAATGGTGAGTATTGCTTATTCTAAAATTACTAAGTTCAGTAAAGAAAGTGCAGGGCACTTTGATTTAGATGCCGAGCTTAAAATTTGGATTGGTTCAGACCCAACGCCTATTAGTAAAGAGTTTAAATCGGGCGATAATATTAACGAAGTTTATCGTGTAATAAGTCAGCATGCACTTTAGTTTGCTGAACATGTTTTAAGTAGTTGTTGACTATATGTTGCAACTACTTTAAATTTACAGTTTCTTACACCTACTTACAATTAACTTAATAAATACAACTGCTTAATTAAGTTTTCATTCAGTTTCTCAGCGTTAGCATGTCCCCACTTTAGTCAATGAGCTAAAGCATAAAAAGCAATGCACAAAGGGAAGTCTTACAATGAAAAAATTAGCAGTTATTATTTCAAGCATTTTATTATCTAGCACTGCGGCTGCTGCAGACAGCTACAATTCAATCAGTAATTTAAGCTACAAAGATAGCGATAACAACGACACTGTTGCTGTAGACTCTATTTATTACCTATCTCCTAAAAAAACATTAGGTCCGTACGATCAGTTTGAGTACATTAATAAACAAACTAACGTTTACGGCGGTTATGCTGATGACGACTTTGGTGATGTTACTAACATTGGTGGCGAATACTTTATTAATGAATTTGTTGTTGGCGCATCTTACGAAAACCTTGACCCAGATTCGGGCTCTAACGGTGAGCTTTACAAGCTAACTGGTGGCTACTTCTTTAACCCTGATTTATTAGCAAAAGTAACGCTTGTTGAAAACAAAGACGGCGATGACTTTGCTTTGTTTGATTTAGCATACAATCACATGCTAAACAGCACAGACTACGTAGGTGTAACACTTACATCTGATGACGACTTTGATTACCGCGCTGTTGCAGCTAAGTACTTTATTGACTTACAGCAAGGTAACTTTTTAACGTTTGAAGGTAAATACGAGAGCATTGAAGATGCAGAAAACCAGTGGGTAGCAGAAACTAACTACTACTTCTCAAAAGCAACCTCGGTATTTGCTAACTACAACAAGCAAGATACATACAGCTTTGGTGCTCAGCACTTCATCAATAAAAACATTGGTCTTAAAGTAGGTTACGAGAACAATGCAGATGACTCTGATAACGATGCATACTTTGCAAACATGCGTTTTCAGTTTTAATTAAGCCCTGTACTTAATTAAAAGCATAAAAAGCCCGCTACTGTAGCGGGCTTTGTTGTTTTTAACTTAAATTAACCGTGGTAAAAGTTTTACCAGGTGCAATTACGGTCTTTGTTCTGCTCATCTAAATAGCATCTTTTAAATTAAAAATAATAATTTTTTTGAAAAAAGAGAAAAATATAATGAGGGATAGTTATATTGATGAGGTTTATCGAATAGTTAAGTTGTATTCAATTTAGCGACAGTTTGTACCTTATTTGTTACTTTTGAAGTTTAAATGCTGAGATATAATTCTACTGTAGATTTAAGCTGTGCTTTATATTTACATTTGTACGAAATGATTAACAATTCAAGTGATTGATATTGTGTTTAATTTGCTCATCCATTCATTTTTTGTTCATTGTTTGTTGTTAGGATGCGCCCCGACTTTGGCTACATGGCCCAAGCATAGAAAATAACATTTATAGGGAATTTAAAATGAAAAAATTAGCCGTTATCATTTCGAGTATTTTATTATCAAGCGCTGCATCTACTGCAATGGCAGCCGATACTTACCAATCTATCAGCCACGTAGGATACATGGACATTGATGGAGATGACACGGTAAGTGTTGACTCAACTTATTACTTTTCTCCAAAAGCGACGTTAGGTCCTTATGATCAATTTGAGTACATCAATAAGCAAACAAATGTTTATGGTGCATACAGTGATAATGATTTTTTAGACGTTACTAGCATCGGCGGTGAGTATTTTGTAGAAGATTTTGTACTAGGTGCACAGTACAATAACTTCGATAGTGATTTTGGCTCAAGCACGGATGTAATTGAACTTTCAGCTGGTTACTTCTTTAATCCAAACCTTGTATTAAAAGCAACGTTTGTAGATGTTGAAGATGCTGACAATCAGTTTGTGGTTGACTTAGCATATAACCACGAATTAAACAGCACTGATTATATCGGCTTTACAGTAACAGCAGATGATGAGTTTGATTACCGTGCAGTAGCAGCTAAGTACTTTGTTGATTTACAGCAAGGTAACTACTTAACTGTTGAAGGTAAATTTGAAGATGTTGATGGCGGTTCTAGTAGCTGGGAATTAGCATCTAACTACTATTTCAGTAAAGCAACATCGGTGTTTGTTACAGTTAACAAGAACGATGACTACGCTTTTGGTGCTCAACACTTTTTCAATAACAATGTTGGTTTAGAAGCAGGTTACGGTAATAACTGGGATGATTCTGATTACGATGCTTACTTTGCAAATGTAAGCTTACAGTTCTAATTTAACCAAAAGTTAGTTACTGAACAAAAAGCCCGCTACTGTAGCGGGCTTTGTTGTTTTTAACTTAAATTAACCGTGGTAAAAGTTTTACCAGCCGCAATTACGGTCTTTGTTCTGCTCATCTAAATAGCGTTGCAGCGGTGCAAAGTAATCAAGCATAGCGGTTGCATCCATTTGCGGCTTGCCAGTAATGGTTTCAAGGGCTTCTTGCCATGGACGAGAAGAGCCCATTTCTAGCATTGCGTTTAGCTTATCCCCTGCTTCTTTTGAATTATAAATAGAGCAGCGGTGAATGGCTTTATCGTTACCAGCTATTTCACATAAGCTACGGTGAAATTCAAACTGTAAAATATGTGCTAAAAAGTAACGTGTATAAGGGGTGTTGCCTGGTACGTGGTATTTAGCACCTGGATCAAAGTCATCTTCGCTACGTGCAATAGGCGCTTTCACACCTTGGTATTTTTCACGTAGCTCCCACCACGCTTTATTATAATCTTGTGGCTTTACTTGGCCCGAAAATACCTGCCAGCGCCATTGATCAACCATTAAGCTAAAGGGCACAAAGGCGACTTTATCTAGCGCCATTTTCATTAGTAAGCCAATGTCTTTTGACTCATCAGGTACTTGCTCAAGTAAACCAATTTCTTTTAAGTAACCGGGTGTAACCGATAAAGCAATGGTGTCGCCAATGGCTTCGTGAAAACCATCGTTGGCACTTTCTTGATAAAATAAAGGCTGTTTATTATAAGCGCGCTGATAAAAGTTGTGGCCTAGCTCATGGTGAATAACAGAAAATTCTTCGCCGGTGCGTTGAATACACATTTTAATGCGTAAGTCGTCTTTGCTATCTATATTCCAAGCAGAGGCATGACACTGCACGTCTCTGTCTTTTGGTTTTACAAATAACGAACGCTCGTAAAAGGTCTCTGGCAATGGCTCAAACCCCATTGAGGTAAAAAAGGTTTCAGCACCTTTAACCATTTTTAGCTCGTCGTAATTATTTTTAGCTAATAGCTCGGTAACATCGTAACCCGGATCGGCGTTTTCTGGCGCGACTACATCGTAAATGTTACCCCACGCTTGCGCCCACATGTTTCCTAATAAATGCGCAGGAATTGGCTCATCTTGGGCTACTTTGTCGGTGCCGTATTTTTCGCCTAATTTAGCGCGTACATGGCAATGCAGTGAGTTATAAAGTGGCTTTACTTGCCCCCAAATGCGGTCAAGTTCGGTTGTAAAGTCATCGGCTGGCATATCGTACTTGCTGCGCCACATTGCGCCGGTATCAGCATAACCTAGCTCTTTAGCCCCTTCATTTGTAAGGGTTACTTGCTGCTCGTAAAGTGGGCGCATTGGCTTTGAAATTTGACGCCACCCTTGCCATAAATCAAGTAGCTCGTTGTAATCACGGCTGGTGGCCATTTTTGCGGTCATATCACCAAGGCTTAAACAGCTGCCATCGTCTTTACAGTATTTACCTTTACCGTATAAACCCCCAAGCTCTGCCACAATAGTTGAAAGTTGGGCTGTTTTTTCAGCGTCCTGAGGTGCGGGTAAAGTAAGCGCAAGTTTAAGTTTATTAAGCTTGCGGCGTGCATCGTAATCAAGCGCTAAGTCGTCAAATTGGGCTGCCTGATTGGCTAAACGTACGACTGACTCGGTCATTTTACGATTAACCTCGGCAGATAACGCCGAGGTGTCGTGCGTTATAAAGTTTGCGTAAATCCACTCAGCGCGGCTCGACTCTAGGTAAAGCTGACTTAGCTCTTGCTCGGCTTTGGCAATAAATGCATTGGCATCTTGTTTTGTAAGAGGCTTCTCGGCCTGTGCTGAATCACTAGTGTCTATGGCTATTTCTGCTTCGCAGGCGGTTAGCGCTAATGTACTTGCGACTATGAGAGCGCTCATACTTAATTTAAAGCGTGGCGTGTTCATTGTATTCCTTTGGTTTATTGTTATTAAGAAAGTGATAATAGCAGCGATGTTTAAAACAATAAAATTAATACGTTAAGGCGTGTGGTGCATCGCGCAATGATTGTATTTAAACTAAGATGGGTCATAATTAAGTTACTATTTTCATTCAATGTAAAAGGAATGTGCTCATGTCAGTATTTATAATATTGCTGGTCGTGGTGGTGGTTATTTTTGCAGTCAAAGATATTCGCCTTAACCTGATCAGCCGTCCTACGTTTAAAATGTTTAAAAAGGTACTTCCGCCGCTCTCGCAAACGGAGCGAGAGGCAATGGAAGCCGGCGATGTATGGTGGGATGGTGAGCTATTTAGTGGTAATCCAGATTGGCAAAAACTGCATAACTTTCCAAGGCCTGAGCTTAGCGATAAAGAAAATGACTTTATGGATAATCAGGTTAACACGCTACTGGCGATGCTAGATGATTACCAAATTGTACAAAAAGACAAAGACCTGCCAAAAGAAGTCTGGGATTACTTAAAAACAGAGGGCTTTTTTGCGCTGATCATTCCTGAAAAATTTGGTGGACGTGAGTTCTCTGCCATTGCTAATTCAACCATAGTGTCAAAAATTGCCACAAAAAGCTTAACTGCGGCGGTTACTGTTATGGTGCCTAATAGCTTAGGCCCAGGCGAGCTGTTACTGCATTATGGCACAAAAGAGCAACAAGACCGTTGGTTGCCAAGCCTTGCAAGTGGTAAAGATGTACCGTGTTTTGCACTTACAGGCCCAGAAGCAGGCTCTGATGCGGGCAGTATTCCCGACTCAGGCGTAGTGTGTAAAGGGCAGCATAATGGTGCAGAAGTTATAGGCCTGCGTTTAAATTGGTCTAAGCGTTATATTACGCTTGCGCCGGTGGCAACCGTACTTGGCCTTGCCTTTAAAATGTATGACCCAGATGGGTTTTTAGGCGATGAAAAAGAGCTAGGGATTACCTGTGCGCTAATTCCTACTGATCATGAAGGGGTAGAAACGGGTGAGCGCCATTATCCATTAAACATGGCATTTATGAACGGGACTACCTACGGTAAAGATGTTTTTATTCCGCTAGATTGGATTATTGGCGGTGAGCAGGGCGCAGGACGAGGCTGGCGCATGTTGGTTGAGTGTTTAAGTGCTGGGCGCGGTATTTCTTTACCTGCACTAAGCACCGCAACAGGGCATTTAGCCTCTAAAATGACTTCTGCTTACTCTGTGGTACGCCAACAGTTTGGTGTATCAATCGGCCAATTTGAAGGTGTACAAGAAGCCTTAGCGCGTATTGGCGGGTTAACGTATACATTAGAGTCTGCGCGTTTAATGACCGCAGGCGCAATAGATTTAAAACTGAGCCCATCGGTTGTTACCGCCATTGCAAAATACCATATGACCGAAATGGGGCGTACGGTAATGAACGATGCAATGGACATTCATTCTGGTAAAGGTATTCAAGTTGGGCCTAATAACTATTTAGCCCATGGTTATATGGGGATCCCGGTATCGATTACCGTTGAAGGGGCAAACATTTTAACCCGCAACTTAATGATTTTTGGCCAAGGTGCCACGCGTTGTCATCCGTTTGTGTTAAAGGAAATGGAAGCTGCCGCAATGGAAGACGATGATGCAGCACTTGATCAATTTGATAGTTTATTGATGAAGCACATTTTATTTGCTGCCAGTAATGCCGGCATGGCTTTTGTGCATGGTCTTACGCGAAGCTGTTTGGCAAAAGCGCCCGTGTGCGGTGCAACCGCTGTGTATTACAAACAGCTAAGCAGAATGAGCCGAGGGCTTGCTTTTACTACAGATGTAGCCATGTTGGTACTTGGCGGCGAGCTAAAGCGTAAAGAAATGATTTCGGCGCGTTTAGGTGATGTGCTTAGCCATTTATATTTAGCGTCTACGGTATTAAAGCGCTTTGAAGATGAAGGGCGCCAACAGGCTGATTTACCTTTTGTGAAATACGCTATTGAAAATTCTCTTTATGAGATAGGCCAAGCGTTTGATGGTTTTTTCAAAAACTTTTCAAATCCGGTGGTTAACTTTTTACTTAAACGCATTGTGTTTCCGCTGGGGAATCACTACCACAGGCCAAGTGATGAAACAGCCCAAAGTATTTGCGAGCATATGACGCAACCTGGGGTGTTTAGAAACCGTTTAACGCACTTATGTTATGTAGATGAAAATGCGGGCACGGGCGTGATGGAAAATGCATTTTTAGCTATGCACGATATGCAAACACAGTTTAAAGAATTAAAACACTGGCAACGCAGTGGTAAGGTCCCTGCAACACTCGACATAGAAGGCGCAATAAATTACGCACTAGAGAATGAGCTCCTTGCGCAAGCAGATGCCGATGCAATGCACCATACCAATAAACTAAGAAAACAAGCAATTGCCGTTGATAACTTTAAACCCGGTGAATTATAACGCTTAAGATAAGCGCTAAACGCAAAAAGGCCTTACATGTGTAAGGCCTTTTTTGTGGTGTATAAGTTAGCGTGCGTAAGGATCTGCAACTATTTTATCTATATACCATTTCCCTTTTTTACGAAGCATTTTAACGCTGCGCATATCATCGACTTTATCGCCATTAAAGTAGCCTGTAAAAATGAGGTTTATTTTGGCGTTATCGCCATATTGTTCGCGTACGCTCATGTTGGTCATATCGACTTCAATTACTACTTCATCGTATTGCAGGTTTACTAAGTTGCGGGCAAATTGCTTAGCGGTGCCATAGGATTTCATAATCCGGCTTAGGTTAGGGGTAGCCATTGTGCTGGCTTTTTGTAAATCTTTTTGATTATACAATGCATCAAAGTAAGCGGTGGCTGTATCGCCCGGTGAGTCGCCCAGCGTTTGTACGCTATCGCCACAGGCGGCTAAAAATAAGCATACGATAAAACTTAAATAAGCTGTTATTTTTTTCATGTTGAATGTTTTTAATTAGTTTTTTTAAAGTGTGTGGTTAATTAAACAAGATGTAAAGCAGCACTGGGGAATAAATAGAAAATTGAATCATAAATAATAAAAAAGGATGCCATAAGCATCCTTTTAAGTATCTCAAGGAGAGAAGTTTACTGTACTAATTCTTGCTCGCTAAATTCTTCAGCAAACATTGGGCTAGACAGGTAACGCTCTGTGGCACTTGGTAAAATCACCACAATATTTTTATCAGCGTTTTCTGGCTTTTCAGCAAGGCGTTTAGCGGCAACAACAGCTGCGCCTGATGAAATACCCACTAAAATACCTTCTTTTTTCATTAGCTCATGAGCCATTGCAATAGCATCTTCGTTTGATACTTGCTCAGCACCATCAATCACACTTAAATCAAGGTTTCCAGGAATAAAGCCTGCGCCAATACCTTGAATTTTATGTGGTCCTGGTTTTACTTCTTCGCCTGCAAGCGTTTGGCTAATAACAGGTGAGTTAGTTGGCTCAACTGCAATCGCTTTAACATCTAGGCCTTTTTCGTTTTTAAGGTAACGGCTAACACCTGTAATAGTACCGCCAGTGCCTACGCCTGCTACAAAAAAGTCTACTTTACCATCAAGCGCTTCAAAAATTTCTGGGCCGGTTGTTTCAAAGTGAATTTTAGGGTTAGCTGGGTTTTCAAACTGTTGTAATAAAATGTATTTTTCTGGATCTGTTGCTTGAATTTCTTTTGCTTTTTCAATTGCGCCATTCATACCTTTAGCGCCATCTGTAAGCACTAAGTTAGCGCCTAATGCTTTTAATAGTTTGCGGCGCTCTAGGCTCATTGTATTTGGCATGGTAAGTGTTAATTTGTAACCACGTGCTGCTGCAACAAATGCAAGGGCAATACCTGTATTACCCGATGTAGGTTCAATTAGTTCTTTACCTTCAACAAGCTGACCTGATTTTTCAGCTTCCCAAATCATTGATGCACCAATACGACATTTAATACTAAAGCTAGGATTACGCGATTCTACTTTAGCGTAAACGTTTCCGCCTGTTACGCGATTAAGTTTTACCAGTGGTGTATTACCAATGCTTAGTGAGTTATCTTCAAAAATAGTAGACATAATGTTCCTTTGGATACAATCGGATCAATGTGTTAATAGCCTTTGCTATTAACTATATAAATACACTTTACTGCGAGTTTAAAAAAACTAAAGTAAAGTTTGGCTATAACATATATCTATTGGGCTTATAACCAGCCGAAATAAAAATTAGTTATTATTGTTGCTTTAGTTATTAAAGATGCGGGCTCATTTTTAAATTTAAAGAGTAAATTTCGCCACGTAGTTAAAAAATGCTCAGAGTAGGCTAATTATTGCGATGTTTTTGTGTGTTATTTGCGCACATGAATATAACTTGAATACTTTTATCACACAATGCGCCTAAAACATGTTAAAAACACTCTATCTATATTCAACTAAGCAATCACAATGAAGTTAATCTTAAAATTAATTGCCGGTATTGTGGCCGGTATTTTGGTCGGGCTTTATGTGCCTCTTACAGGTGTTGAGCTTTTATTTACTGTTAAAGAACTTATTGGCCAACTCATTTCTTTTACCATTCCATTAATTATTTTATTTTTTATTGCTTCTGGCATTGCGGGCTTGCCTAAAGGGTCTGGCCATTTATTAGGTAAAACCGTTGGCTTTGCTTATAGCTCTACAGTAATTGCAGGTACGCTTGCCTTTTTACTAGTAAGTGCGGTTATTCCACTGCTAAGTGGCAATATTACGTTTGAAGCCGAAGTTGCCACTGAAATTGGCAGTTTTATTGATTTAGAAATTCCACCGCTGATGGGTGTAATGACAGCGCTTGTGACTGCATTTGTGTTTGGTATTGGCATGAGCCAACTTGAATTAGAAACACTTAAAAAAGTGTCTGATCAGGGTCGCGATGTAATCGATGCTTTATTATCTAAAGTAATTATTCCGGCATTACCATTTTACATTGCGGGTGTATTTGCAGAAATGACCGTAGCAGGGACCGTGGTCGATACACTGCAAACCTTTGGTGTTGTGCTTATTGCTGCACTTGTTATGCACTGGCTGTGGCTAACCGTATTATATGTTTCTACGGGGATATTACTTAAACGTAACCCGTTGGAGCTCGTTAAAAATATGCTTCCTGCTTATTTTACAGCGCTGGGGACAATGTCGAGCGCGGCAACCATTCCGGTGTCTTTGCAATCAAGCAAAGCAAATAACGTAAAAGAAGATGTAGCAAACTTTACAGTGCCACTGTGCGCTACTATCCATTTATCGGGTTCTACCATTACGATTGTGACGTGTGCAATGGCCGTTATGTTTTTATCGCCAAGCATGGAAGTACCTTCTTTAATGGGGATGCTGCCGTTTATTATGATGTTAGGGGTAGTAATGATTGCAGCGCCAGGTGCACCTGGTGGAGCAGTAATGTCGGCGCTCGGTTTATTAACCAGTATGCTTGGCTTTAACGAAGGCGCTGTTGCACTTATGATTGCACTTTACCTTGCGCAAGACAGCTTTGGTACTGCGTGTAATGTAACAGGCGATGGTATTATTGCCCTATGGGTAGACCGTTTTAGCGAAAAAGCAGCGTCATAAAAAACTAAAGTACTGGTATTTAGCAGTAGTAAAATAATGCTAAAAGATGAGTACACCTAAAGCGAAGCAATAATATTAGTTATTGTTTCGCTTTAACTGTGGTAATGTGGCAAATTAGATTGTTTGTTGCGTATTGTTAGGTTAATGAGGGTATTACATTGATTAATGTGCTTTTAGTTGATGACCATGAGCTGGTACGAACTGGTATAAAACGTATATTAGATGATGTACGTGGTTTTAAAGTGGTAGGCGAAGCTAAAGATGGAGAGGCTGCGGTACAGTTTTGTCGCCAGCACGCACCTAATATTGTATTAATGGATATGAACATGCCTGGCATGGGTGGCTTAGAGGCCACAAAAAAGATTTGTCGCTATTGCCCAGATGTAAAAATTATTGTGCTTACGGTTAATTGCGAAGACCCGTTTCCATCAAAAGTGATGCAAATTGGCGCGCATGGCTTTTTAACCAAAGGTGCAGGCTCTGATGAAATGGTTCGTGCTATACGGTCTGTTCATGCAGGTCAGCGTTATATCGCCCCAGAAATTGCACAACAAATAGCCCTTGCACAAGTAACAGGGCGTACCGATGAAAACCCTTTTCAAAGCTTATCTGAGCGCGAGCTACAAATTATGCTAATGATCACCAAAGGTGAAAAAGCTCAAGATATTGCCGAGCGCTTAAATTTAAGCTCAAAAACAGTGAACAGCTACCGTTACCGTATGTTTGAAAAATTAAACGTAGGGGGCGACGTTGAGCTTACTCATTTGGCTATTCGCCATAAAATGATTGATATAGACGTATCTCATTAATTTTTTAATTTATGTCTGAATTCGATCACGCCCAATTTTTAAAAACGCTATCAAGTGAACCGGGTGTATACCGTATGCTTGATAGTGAACAACAAGTTATTTATGTCGGTAAAGCAAAAAACTTAAAAAAACGGGTAAGTAGCTACTTTAGATCTAATCTAACCGACAGTAAAACCCGTGTGCTAGTGAGTAATATTTGCGATATTGAAGTTACGCTCACAAACACCGAAACCGAAGCCCTGCTGCTTGAAAACAACCTTATAAAAAAATATCAGCCGCGTTATAACATTTTATTACGTGATGATAAGTCATACCCCTATATATTACTTACCAGTCATAAACATCCGCGTTTAGCCTTTCATAGAGGCAGCCGCAAGGTAAAAGGCGAGTACTTTGGGCCTTTCCCAAGCGCTGGCGCAGTGTCGGAAAGTTTGCGTTTAATGCAAAAAATATTTCCTGTACGTCAGTGCGAAGATGCCTATTACCGTGCCAGAAGCCGCCCGTGTTTACAGTATCAGCTAAAGCGCTGCTCAGCACCGTGTGTTAATAAAGTGACAGAGCAAGAGTACGGCGAACAAGTTGATTATGTACGTAAGTTTTTAACAGGTAAGTCGCACGAAGTAATAGCCGATTTAATAAAAAAAATGGAAGCGGCGAGTAAAGACCTTAACTTTGAGCTCGCAGCTAAAGTGCGTGACCAAATTATGCTACTGCGCAAAATGCAGGAGCAGCAGTCTATTTCAGGTAATTTTGCTGAAATGGATGTGGTAGGTTTTGCGCACTTAAATGGATTAAACGGGATTCATTTATTAATGATCCGTGATCATAAAGTGCTAGGCAGTAAAACCTATTTTCCAAAAGTGCCTAAAGATTCGGGACAAGAGGAAATACTCACTTCGTTTTTAGGGCAATATTATTTAGCGCCTGGTGCGACAGGGCGCATAGCAAAAGAGATTATTTTACCGTTCGAGATTGAAGAAAGTAGCGCATTGAGTGAAGCGCTTACGCAAATTAGTGAGCGTAAAGTATCGCTTAAAGTGGTCACCCGCGGAGAGCGAGCACAATATCTTCAGCTTGCTAATAAAAACGCATTAAACAGCATTACCGTTAAACAAAGTACGCAAGACTCTATAAATAAACGTTATGCACAATTAAAAGCGACCCTAGGCTTAGATGATATAAACAGAATGGAATGTTTTGATATCAGCCATACCATGGGGGAGAACACAGTAGCCAGTTGTGTAGTATTTGATTCGCAAGGGCCAAATAACAAAGAGTACAGACGCTACAACGTAACGGGTATAACCGGCGGTGATGATTACGCGGCAATGGAGTTTGCACTGAACAAACGCTACAACAAAGTGGTAGATGAAGACAAAATCCCTGACGTTATATTCATTGACGGTGGTAAAGGGCAACTAGGCCGTGCAGAGCAGTATTTTGCCACGTGGCCACATGCTAAAATGCCGCTGTTAGTAGGTGTAGCAAAAGGCACAAGCAGAAAGCCAGGCCTTGAAACCTTATTAATTGATGGCGGGCGAAAAACGATTCCTATGGATTCGGATGCGCCAGCACTACATTTAATCCAGCATATTCGCGATGAGTCGCACCGATTTGCTATTGCAGGGCACCGTAATAAGCGCCAAAAACAGCGCACGCAATCATTATTAGAAGAGATCAACGGAGTAGGTTCTAAGCGCCGCCAAACATTATTAAAATATTTAGGGGGCATGCAAGGGGTAAAAGCTGCTAATATAGAACAGTTAAAGAAAGTTCCTGGGATCAGTCCTGACATGGCTGAGAAGATATTTAACCATTTGCATGACAAGGGCTAGCCCTTCATGCGAATATAGAAAAAAAGACATATCCAAGTAGTTATGTGGAATATTCCAAACACACTCACAACCTTTAGACTTTTTCTTATCCCCATATTTTTGGTGATATTTTACTTGCCTTATAGCTGGGCGTTTTTTGCTGCCGCTTTTATTTTTTGGCTTGCATCAATCACCGATATACTTGATGGCTATTTAGCACGAAAGCTAGAGCAATCTACGCCTTTTGGTGCGTTTTTAGACCCTGTAGCCGATAAGGTTATGGTGTGTGCTGCACTTGTTGCGCTCTCTGATCATTATCAGTCTATGTATATGACGATTCCGGCCCTTATTATTATTAGCCGTGAAATAGTGATATCTGCATTACGCGAGTGGATGGCAGAACAAGGCAAACGTGGAAACGTTGCAGTATCAAATATGGGCAAAATAAAAACCGCGGCGCAAATGCTGGCGATTATTGGCCTAATTTGGCAATACGATACGTGGATGATCTATTTAAGTTTTGCTTTATTGTATATAGCCACCTATTTAACACTGAGCTCTATGGTGCAATATTTAATGGCTGCATGGAGTGAATTGACCAAAAATTGATTGTAAACGTCTAATAACGCACCGTTTTAGATAAAAAATAATCAAACAGTTCAAAAGTGGCATTTTTTGTGTTGACGCGTTTAATAATCTCTGTAGAATGCGTCCGTGTTGAGAGGGCATAGCCCCTAAGATAAAGAAAACCAAAGTTACTTAGTTAGCAGCGTAAACATCGCAAGATGTTGAATAACGCAGATAATTAAATAATAATGCGGCACTAGCTCAGTTGGTAGAGCGCGACCTTGCCAAGGTCGAGGTCACGAGTTCGAGCCTCGTGTGCCGCTC
>NZ_JALNTH010000051.1:0-43114 GCF_023161935.1 Pseudoalteromonas sp. 2CM28B | reverse complement strand
TGCCTCGACCCGGAATCGAACCAGGGACACGAGGATTTTCAATCCTCTGCTCTACCAACTGAGCTATCGAGGCACTTTAACAGTGCTAATTAAAAAGTCATAAATGATTTTTAATGCAATTCCCACTCAGCGCTATCGACTGAGCCATCTGGGCGTGCGGCGTATTAAACGAGTTTTGCCCTTACAAGTCAACTTTTTTTTTACTCTTTATAACTGTTTGAACGGTTTTCACACAACAAAGCGAGTTTTTATAGACTAATGTTTATTTATCCAACAAAAACTTACGAAAAACCTTAATTTAACCAATTAAACCAGACTAAAAACGTAGTGTATTATTTGATGTAAATGATACGATCACATTGATAATGCGTTAAGGCTTATCGTACAGACAAATACCAATGGGAACAATCAATGCAGAGTAAACTCTCTTCGCCGGTAAAAGGCTTACTGCCGTTTTTTTTAATTATTAATATTGCAGTAACAGCGCTTGCTATTGTTGCCTTTGCGTTTTATTCGCAAAACACACAACCTGCACCAGCAGCCAAACAAAAAGTAAGTATTACGCAGCTAGCACAACAACTTGATTTACCAATGGTAGATGCACTTACTATGTATGGGCAAGGCAAGGTTCGCCAGCTACTTGAGCTTACCTCAGTATTAGATGATGAGTTTGAATATACGCTCTATCGCTTTAATGCCACCTCAGAAACCCAACTTGTATATAGCAGCACTAAACCCGCTATCGAGTCTAAAAAAGTAGATGAGCATTTAACTGAGCAAGGTATATTTCACCATATATTGCTTTTGAACGACCAGCCTATTGGTGAGCTAATAATAAAACAGCAGTTACCAGCACCGCCTTTAACGCAGCAAGACTCGCAAGTAATAGCCTATATTATTGCAATTGTAAGCGTGTTTGCCTTATTTGCATTAGCCCTACTATTTAATACCTATATAAATACTCGCTTGCGTAAAAGTAGTCATTTATTAAATGAAGAACTTCAAGCGATTACCGAAAATGGCAATTACGACAGTAAAGTAAGTGAAAAACTAGACTTAGGCTTATCTGGTGTAGCTAAAAACATTAACTTGCTGCTAGATAAAGTTAACTCAGTAATGTCTGAAAAAGAAGCTGCGCAAAAAGAGCTTCAAAAATTACAAACTGGCCTTGAGAGCGAAGTACAACAAAGAACAATTGCATTAGAGCAAGCGACATTAAAAGCACAACGCGCTAGCGAAACTAAAACGACCTTTTTAGCCACTATGAGCCATGAAATTCGCACCCCTATGAACGGCGTTATTGGCACTATAGATTTATTAAGACAAACAGAGCTTGATGGCGCGCAGCATCGTTTAAGTACTATTATCCGTGAGTCAGCGTTTTCACTATTAAGTATTTTGGATGATATTTTAGACTTCTCTAAAATTGAAGCGGGTAAGCTAAATATTGACCCTACGCCTTTTTCAGTTACTGATACGATTGAAGAAGTGGCTCGCGTGCTTTCATCTGTTGCTAAAAAGCGCAAATTAGATTTAGAGCTTTCTATTGCGCCAGATATTCCAACTAATTTAACTGGCGATACAATACGGGTTCGCCAAGTACTGTATAACCTTTGTAGTAATGCAATTAAGTTCACCAGTACTGATGATAAACGCCAAGGGCACGTAAAAATATCGGTAGAAGTGGCCCATAATACGGCAGATCATTTTACGCTGCGTTTTTGCGTAACCGATAACGGCAAGGGCATGACCCAAGCGCAACTGCGAGAAATATTTAACCCGTTTGTGCAAGCCGAAAACTCAATTACCCGTGAATACGGCGGCACTGGTTTAGGGCTTTCTATTTGTAAAAGTTTAACCGAGCTTATGCTCGGTACTATTAATGTAACTAGCCATGCAGGCATTGGTAGCGAATTTACCGTTGAGCTTCCATTTGGTACCTCAGGAAAAATTAAGTACGCACATAAAAATGCGCTCAATGGCAAACATGTAGTGGTAGTGAGCAATCATTTAGAGCGCGAAAAAGCAATGTACCGCTATTTATCGTTTATGGGCGCTAAAATTACCTACGTGCACAACCAGCAAGAAATAGAAGCTCAACAAGAGCAGCACGACATTATATGGGTTGTCGATGGCATAGATGATATGGAAAAAGTTAACTCTTTACTGCGTCGTCTTATTTACTCACTTGAAGATAATAATCAACAAGTGGTGGTATTAAGTAAGCTTGATGAAGCCGCTATAAACCATAAAAATGTATTTTATATTAATGCCTCACCGCTGTGTAAATCTAACTTTATGATGTCGATATTGGTAGCAGCAGGCTTGCATCAACCTAAACAAATTAAAAAAACAAAAACACTCAACAATTATTTAAATGTTGAACAAGCACGCGATGCAAATAAACTCATTTTATTAGTAGAAGATAACCTACTAAACCAGCAAGTTTTAACCGACCAACTGCATATACTTGGCTATGGCGTTGAAGTGGCAAATAACGGTGAAGAAGGTTTAGATATGTGGCGTCAAAACAATTACTCGCTCATATTAACCGACTTACATATGCCAAAAATGTCAGGTTACGATATGGTTGAAAAAATTCGTGATGAAGCCGAGTTGTTAGACTCTATAGACGCTCAGCCTTATATTATTGCGGTTACTGCCAATGCGCTCAAAGGTGAAAAAGAGCGTTGCCTGGCGGTAGGTATTAATGACTTTATTACTAAGCCTATAGAGCTTAATGCCTTAGAAGATACCTTAAAGCGTTGGTATGATAAGCATAATAAAGACCAAACTGTTGTTATTCATCAAAAGCCTGCCATGCCTATTAATATGGACGCAGTATCTACTTATGTAAACGGCGACGAAGCCAAACAATTACGCTTTTTCAAAATGTTTTTAGAGCAAAGCCAAAGCCTAATTAAAAGCATTAATTCCGGCGTTATGGTTAATGACAGAGACGAGATAAGCAGTGCTTGTCATCAGCTCAAGGCTATCTCTAAAACTATTGGTGCAGAGGCCGTTGCGCAATGTGCAGAAGAGTTTGAAAAGAAGTGTCGAAATACTGAGCTTGATACTGATGAGCTAATAGCGCAAAGAGATACCCTTGAAATTGAATACTCTAAAGCTGCGCAGTTTTTAAAAGAACAAGTGCGCTCAGCGAATACTGATGAAGAAACGCTATAAAATATAGCTATAAAAAAAGGGCTATATAGCCCTTTTTTTATGCCTAAAAATTACTTTTCAGGAGGTCGATAACCTTCAATTTCTACGTCTTTGTCTTCAAACAAAAAGCCAACCATTTGCTCTTCTAAAAACGTACGGTGCTCTGGGTCCATCATATTTAAATGCTTTTCGTTAATTAGCATAGTTTGCTTATGCTGCCACTGGCCCCATGCTTCTTTAGAAATATTATTAAAAATTTTCTCGCCTAGTTCACCAGGGTATAACTGAAATCCAAGCCCTTCGGCTTCTTTTTGTAACTTTTGACAAAATACTGTACGTGCCATAATTGACTCTCTTAAGCGCTAAATGCTAATAGTTTAACCTATTGGGCTCATTTGTTTAACCAACTTTTTAGTCGGTGCGGCTAAACCCACCTCTATAGATTGATCGAGTGGGTACCACACAAGTTGTTTATCGTTTACTACATCCGGTACGTTATTAATATTAAGCACATGTGGATTTATTGTCAGCTCAAAGTGCGAAAACACATGAGTAAAAGGCGTTAACTCTTCCAGCTCTGTTTTTAAGCCTTGCTGATTTAAAAATAACACCATTTCGCTGTATTCGTTAAACTCAAAAAAGCCAAACAGACCGCCCCAAATACCGCTGCTTGGGCGCTTTTCCATTAAAACTTTCTCGTTGTGTTGAATAATTAATTGATGACAACTCTTTTTAGGAACCGCTTTTTTAGGTTTAGAATGAGGAAACTCTTTTACTTTAGCGGCATTAAACGCACCGCAATCGCTATTAAGTGGGCACGCTTGGCAGTCAAAGCGACTGCGAGAGCAAAGGCTGGCGCCCAAGTCCATCATGGCTTGGTTAAACTCAGTCACATTGTTTTTAGGGGTTAACTGGGTAGACAAATGCCAAAGTTGGTTTTCTACTTTTTTTACCCCATACCACCCTTCAACCATAAAATAACGGGCAAGCACTCGCTTAACATTACCATCTAAAATAGGGTGGTGCTGGCCAAGCGACAGCGATAATACCGCACCAGCGGTAGAGCGCCCTATTCCGGGTAAATCCATGACTTCTTCGAGTGTAGTAGGAAATTTACCTTGGTATTTATCTCGCACTATTTTGGCCGTTTTATGTAAGTTACGTGCTCGTGCGTAGTAACCTAAGCCAGTCCAATGATGCAGCACTAAATCTTCATCTGCATTTGCTAAAGCAATGATATCTGGGAAGCTTGCCATAAACTTTTCAAAGTATGGAATAACCGTAACAACTTGCGTTTGCTGTAACATTACTTCTGATACCCACACTTTATACGGTGTTTTACCTAGTTGCCAAGGCAATGTTTTACGCCCATGAAGGTGATACCACTGAACCACTTGGTTAGCAAATTTGTCTGACTGCTGTTTATTTAAATCCAACATATACTACTTTTACTCATGCTCAATAGCGGCTCAGTCTATTGCAGTTAATAAAAAGATCAAGCTATGAAGGCGCTATAACACGCTAATACTTGTGATTAGCTGCGTGGTCAGGGATAATACGCAACCATTTTTAAACACATTGTTTTTGTCAGGCCAATAATATGAGTGAATCAAGTAACAACAACCTTGAGCAAGCTAAGCAAGAAGGTAAGTATATCCGCACAATTCGCAGTTTTGTAAAACGCGAAGGCCGCTTAACTAAAGGCCAAGCTGCCGCAATTGAAAAATGCTGGCCAACTATGGGGCTTGAGCATAAAAACGGCCTACTCGACCTAGCTCAAGTATTTGGCAATAACAATGATGTAGTATTAGAAATTGGTTTTGGTATGGGCAAGTCATTAGTTGAAATGGCAAAAAATGCACCGCACCTAAACTTTATTGGTATTGAAGTACATCGCCCAGGCGTTGGCGCATGTTTAATGGATGCAGATGAAGCCGGTGTTACTAATTTACGTGTATTTGAACACGATGCGGTAGAAGTGCTCGCTGACTGCCTTGCAGATGAAAGCTTAACAACGCTGCAATTATTCTTCCCTGATCCATGGCATAAAAAGCGTCATCATAAACGCCGTATAGTGCAAACAGAATTTGCTGAAAAACTGCGTACCAAATTAAAAATTGGCGGTGTTTTTCATATGGCTACTGACTGGGAAAACTACGCCGAGCACATGCTAGAAGTTATGCAAGCAGCGCCAGGCTATAAAAATCAGTCATCTACCAATGACTACGTACCTCGCCCTGATTCGCGCCCGCTAACTAAGTTTGAACAGCGCGGCCACCGTTTAGGTCACGGCGTATGGGACTTAATGTTTGAGCGCACAAAATAATTACACTAATTTACTAATCAATAATTTGTAAGGCAAAGCCATTTATGAGCGTATTAACCAACCCAAGTTTACTGTTACTTCGTAATAGCGAAGAACTAGTGGGAAAATCTATCTTGGTGGTCAACTTTGTTCAAGATGGCTTTTTAGCAGAGCTAAAGCAGCTAAATCCTCAAAGTGCCATCACCGCATTTAGTTATAACCATGCTAATGGTGAATTTGCTAAAAAAATAAATGGCATAAACGTGTGTGTTAACCATGAAATGGCCGCCAACGATTACGATTTAGTCATTCTTTACTACCCAAAATCAAAGCCTGAAGTATTAATGGCACTTGATAATATTCGCGCCGTTATTAACGAAAAAGCACAGCTACTTGTGGTAGGCGAAAATAAAAGTGGCGTTAAGTCGATAGAAAAACAGCTCGCGGGCAAAGCGCAGCACAGTAATAAAATTGACTCTGCTAAGCATTGTATTTTGTTCTCATTTGAGCAACTAGAGAACAACCCAACCTTTGAGATTAGCCGCTACCATAAAACGTTTAGAGTAAATGTAGCAGGAGTAGAGTTTGATGCTATCAGTGTTCCGGGTGTATTTAACCACGGCGCTTTAGATGCTGGCACAAAAATGCTACTAGAAAATGCCCCGACCACTAAACAAGGTAATGTACTAGATTTTGGCTGTGGTGCGGGCTTAATAGCCACTTTTTTAGGTATTAAAAACCCAGCACTGACTTTTACTTGCAGCGATGTGAGCGCACTTGCAACTTATGCTACTGAGCAAACATTAAAGCTTAATAATATTAAAGGCGGCACTATTTTAAGTGATGGCTTAAAAAGTATTAGCGGCAAGTTTGATTTAATAGTTAGTAACCCGCCTTTTCATACTGGCATAGCGACCGACTACACAATTGCTGAAGCATTTTTATCAAATGCTAAGCAGCACTTAACCAAGGTAGGAAAGCTAAGCATAGTGGCTAATAGCTTTTTAAAATACCCGCCAATTTTAGAGGCGCAGTTTGGTAGCTTCCACACTGTGTACAAAAATAACAAATTTGCCGTTTACAGTAGCTAACTAATTATACTTAATTAGGCTAAGTGTAATTAATACTTAGCCTAACTTTCGAATAAATATCAGAATTAATTTCACTATTTCCCTTCACTTTCTATGGTTTTTGCTAAACTAAAGTTCTAAATATAAATATTCATGCTTAGGCGATGCAGCAATAATGCCAAAAAAAGTACATCAAAAAAGTATTCGAAAAGCGCTGATCAACACCATCATGCTTATCACTGCTATTTGTTTAACTTTATCGGTTTCAATTTCCACTTATATGAGTGTAAAAGAACAAAAGGAACTGATCATAAACAAGCTCGTGATCCTTTCCGATATTGTTGCTTTTGATGCCGCAGATTCATTGGTAAAAGACGACAGAAAAACAGAAGAAAAACGCCTAAAGTCGTTTGATAAAATCCCCCTTGTTAAAAACATTCATATTTACGCAATAGAAAAAACATCGAGTAAACCTGTATTTTTTATTAGCTTTAATGCTAAAAAAACCCCACCTGTTCCGCTGCGCGTTGACAGCATTGAAGATCTTAATGAGCCAAGAGTGACCAACAACTACATTGAGCTAATAACACCTGTGCTTAATAACGAGCAGGTGGTGGGTTACGTTTATATGCGTGGCAGCTTAGAAAGCCTAGATGAATTTATAAAACAAAAAATTATTATAGATATTTTCCTTACTCTGTTTATTTTGTTTTTTGTGTACTTTATAGCGATAAAAACACAAAAAAGTATCGCTAACCCTATTGAACACTTAAGTGTATTGCTACAAGACGTATCAAAAAATCATAATTATGACGTACGCGCACCAAGCACCAGCGTAAAAGAGGTTACAGCCTTATCAAACAGCTTAAATATCATGCTTACTCGCACCCGTAAGCAAATAGAACGTCATGAAAAAGACAAACTAGAGATCAAACAACTCAACCAAAGCTTAGAAGAAAAGGTAAGCCAAAGAACAATAGCCCTGCGTGAAGCAAACCAAGAACTGCTTTCTACCCTTGAGCGAATGCACCAATACCAAGAACAAATAGTAGAAAACGAAAAAATGGCCTCATTAGGACAAATGGTAGCCGGCGTAGCCCATGAGGTTAACACCCCAATTGGCCTAGGTATTACTGGCTCAACCTTGCTGCGCGATAAACTTGCCGATATTCAGCTTAGTTTTGATAATAAGTCTCTTACTTCTAACCAATTAAAACGCTTTATTGACGAAGGTATCGAAAACCTTGATTTAATTTATAGAAACCTAAACCGTGCGGCCGACCTTATCTCTAACTTTAAAAAGGTAGCTGTAATTCAAGATGATGGGATTAAAACCCATGTAAACATCCATAGGTTAATATCTGATGTATTAATGTCGATTCAATCAGAGTTAATAAAGTCAAAGCCTAACGTAGTGATTAATTGTCCGAGTGATTTAACCATTGAGAGTAAATCTGAGCCATTACAACAAATTTTCCAACAGCTTATTTTAAACTCTGCCATTCATGGTTTTAGCAATAGCGAAAATAACGAAATTAAGTTTGATATAGAAATAACAGGCCCACAAATAAAAATAATCTACACAGATAACGGCCAAGGCGTTGATAAAAACGTCAAAAACAGGATATTTGACCCATTTGTAACCTCTAAGCGAGGCCAAGGGGCAAGTGGTTTAGGCATGCACTTAGTGTACAACTTAGTAACCCAAGCACTAGGTGGGCATATACTGTATGACCTAGATGCAAAACCCGGCGTACGCTTTGTTATTACAATTCCATAAAAAGTGTTTAAAAAAAGAGTATTTATTTACGCTTTTTACTTGAATTACCATTTAATGACCTTATAGAGAGAGCATGTGATATTTCATGTTTAATTATTTAACTTGATCTAATAATTAAGCGATACAATTTCTGAACTTTATTGCTTTTGCAGTATCACATACATTGATGAAAGGTTATAAAATGATATAATTCCGTTTTGAATTTGCGCGATTATTTTTAGTACCTTTAAGCGATTGGTGGATGTATCAATTATTAAAGGAAATGGCTTCGTTTTCATAATTCAAAAAGCTGCATCCGTTATATATCATTAAACAGTAGTTTTTGCACAATGCCTTTTGGTTAGTTTGGAACACCCCTACTGTTTTATTTTTATCCAACTTGTTTTTTCTTGTTAACATTTGGGTATAATCCTATAATCTCTAGTAATCGAATTATTTAGTTAAGATTCGATTTTTTGTAAATAAAATATTCCAAAAAGGTTAATTAATAATGCAAACGCCAGTCATTCTAATCGTAGAGGATGAAGACGTAACTCGACTAAACCTCGTGAGTTTATTTGAAGCTGAAGGTTACAAAGTTATTGAAGCCATTGATGGCGATGATATGCATGACAAGCTTACAAATAATGATGACGTCAATCTTGTAGTTATGGACATCAACCTACCGGGTAAAAACGGGCTAATTTTAGCACGTGAATTACGCCAAAAACGTAAAGTCGGTTTAATCTTTTTAACCGGCCGTGATAACGATGTAGACCGTATTTTAGGTTTAGAAATTGGTGCTGATGATTACATCACTAAACCTTTTAACCCTCGTGAATTGACTATACGCGCTCGCAACTTAATTACCCGTACAGCGCTAGGCGGCGAAGAGTCAGTGCTAGAAACCAACGGTGTAATTACATTTAACGGTTGGGAACTTGACGAAAACAGCCGTTGTTTAACGTCACCAAATGGTGATGCTAAGCGTTTACCTAAAGGTGAATACAGAGCGCTGCGTTTAATGCTTGATTCTCCAGGGCGTATTTTTAGCCGTGAGCAACTTATTAAGCATATGACTGGCCGTGAACTTCGCGCTAATGACCGTACAGTAGATGTAACGATTCGTCGTATTCGTAAGCACTTCGAAAGTGATAATTCTACTTCTGAGCTAATCAGCACCATCCATGGTGAAGGTTACCGCTTTATTGGTAAAATCGACGCTTAATTAGAGTAAACCGCTTACTCTAATAATTGTAAAAACGAATGAAGGGCAATTTGTCCTTCATTTATTTTATCTGCCAATGTATCTAACCATTCTTTTAGTACTTCATCTGATTCATCAAGCGCACCGTGTTCCATCTTTTTAGCATGTAACTGTACGTCGTTTAATCCTACAGAGCCCGCAGCACCTTTAAGCTTATGCGCCACCGATTTGTACTCTTCCCTGTCGTTTTCATTTAACGCGCTTTGCAGCTCTTGCTGATATTGCGGGTTTAGTTTTTCAAACAAACCACTGCTGCGCTTAAATACTTCAAGCCCCATAGAGTTTACAAAGTCTTCAATGGTTTCAACATCAAGCACACCTGCATTAATGCCCTCAAGCGCTTCTTTACTTACCGTTAGCAGTGGTTTGTCTGATTCACTTTGTTGAATATCAAACAAATCAGCCAGCATTTTATCAAGCTTTATTGTATTAATGGGTTTAGCAAGCGCCCCTTGCACCGAAATACCTTCTAAGTCTTCTTCGGCGCTACGTACATTCGCTGTAAGCGCAACGATAGGTAATTTATCAAAATGGCTATCGGCACGTATTTGTCTTGCCACCTCATCACCATTTATATCGGGCAGTTGCATATCAAGTAGTACTAAATCTAGCTCGTCTTCGGTTTCTACAAACGAGAGTGCATCTTCACCTGTTTCGGCCCAAATCACTTCATGGCCGCGCTGCTCTAACAGGTTAGTCGCAATTTCAGCATTTAATGGCACATCCTCTACAAGTAAAATATATAAACCTCTACCTGCATAGCTTTGTTCGGTAGGCGCTACACATAAGCTAAGCGGTATGTGTACTGTAAAGCAGCTGCCTTCACCTTCTGTACTGGTTACCGAAATAGTGCCTTTCATTGCACTGACCAACGCTTTGGTTACGGCTAAACCAATGCCTGAGCCAATCGCGTTTTTACCGCTTAAATCTGGGGCTTTGTAGTACATATCAAATATGCGCGAGAGTTGATCCTCTGGGATCCCCTGCCCTGTGTCTGATATTTCAAGTTCAAGCCACGGTCCATCGTTACGCTCTTCTCGGCTACATGTGAGTTTTACCTCGCCATGCTGGGTAAACTTAACGGCATTATTAATTAAGTTCCATACCACTTGGCGTAAACGCGTTGGGTCTAGGAGTGCATAAACATCTAATGTGCCATTTCGCTCAATTGAAAATTCAAGCTCTTTTTGTTCAGCAATTAAACCGGCAAAGTTCACTACATCGTTAATAAAGTCTGAAACGTTAATAGAGTCGGTTGCTATATCTAACTGCTCTCGGTCTATTTTATCTAAATCTATAATATCGTTAAAAATATTACCTAAGGTTTCAGCGCTCGAAAACACCGTATTACACCAACTGCGTTGCTGCTTATTAAGCTCTGTATCAAGTAGCATTCGTGTTAAACCTACAATGCCATTTAATGGCGTGCGCAGCTCATGACTAAGCGTTGCTATAAACTTACCTTTATCCTTATAGGCTGTTTCAAGCGCTTGTGCTGCTTCTTTACGGCTGGTTATATCACGGCCAAATGCAAGCAAACCTATGTAGTCACCTTGATCGTTTATAAACGGTAATTTACGCAGCTCAAACCAACGATTTTCGCCATTAACCATATATTCAACATCAATTGTCAGCGCTTGATGCGTTTGCTCTACTTGTTTATCGGTTCTGAGTACTTCTGCTAAAAAGTAGCTTGGGAAAATCTGCTCCACTGTTTTACCAATTAGTTCAGCGCTGGTTTTGCCCATAACCTCTTCAAACATTTTATTACAGCCGGCAAACACGCCGTTGTTATCTCGGTAATAAAATAAATCGGGGGAAGAGTCGACAATAGAGCGAAGGAGCATGCCTTGCTGAGCAAGTTCTTGCTGTGTTTTTTTGCGCTCTGCTATTTCGCGGCGAAGCTCTTCAATGGCGCGATGCTTGGCATGAAAAGCCATTTTTCGCTCATCTATTTCGATGTTGAGGCGGTTGATATTATCTTTTAATGTTTGATTTAACAGCTTTTCTTGTTTTGTGGCGCTGTCTAAATAAGCGTACGAGGCATCTAATTGTCTAATCGAGTTGAGTAAAATACTGATCATAAAGGGAGATACAACCGCGGTAAAAAATACCACAGCTAAAATATCAACTAAATTAACCTCACCCAGTGCCACATAATAAAACATACTCGACAATATAAGCGACACGCCTAATAAAAGCGCGTAGCACATTGCCGCGGTTTTTAACTCACCAAAGCGAGTTATTAAACTAGAAAGTACTCGAGCCCAAGGGCTCAAAGAAGAATCGGTCATAGGTCAGTGTATCTCGTTACTAGGCATAAATAAAAAGTGCCTATTAATAGTCAAACGCATTTTGCAGCAGATTTTAGCATTTTTCTATTAGCTATATTCATGTTGTGCGACAAAAACAGAAAATTTTCATGTTTACTTTTGCCTACTTGTTAAACTCATCATTTCAGCAATAAATTATTTAGTGTAAAATGCTGCGCTTTATTATGACCAATAACGAGTAGCGCACATGCAAACCAACATGCCCGATATAGCTGATACGGCTCCCGCCTTACAAACAGGTAAGTTAGACTGGGTTGGTATGGGCGAAATAGAACTGCCATTTATTTTTGAATCGAAAGATTTAGCACCCGTTACCGTTAACGCAAAAGCGCGTGCCTTTGTTAATTTGCATAAAGAAGACGCTAAAGGCATTCATATGTCGCGTTTATTTTTAGCGCTTGATTTACTCTCTACAGAGCAACAAGTTAACCCACAAACTTTAGCTCAAGCACTCGATACATTTATCACCAGCCACGAAGGATTAAGTGACAAAGCCCAAATAGAGTTTAAATTTGAGTTACCGCTGCGTCGTAAATCGTTGTTAAGCGGTAAAGCAGGTTGGAAAAGCTACCCAATTACCCTAACCAGCACTATTGAAAATAGCGTAATTAGCTACGAGCTAAGCGTGGATGTTACTTATTCATCAACCTGTCCATGCTCTGCAGCACTTGCTCGCCAACTTATTCAAAATGCTTTTAGCGAAAAGTTTAACCAAGAAACACTTAATCAAAAAGATGTTTTAGCATGGCTAGGTACAACACAGGGTATTGTGGCAACGCCTCACTCACAGCGTTCAATTGCAAACGTTAAAGTAAAGCTAGACAACACGATTAGTGAATTTGACGTAGTAAATTTAATTGATACATTAGAAGCTGAGCTAAAAACCCCGGTACAAGCGGCAGTAAAACGTGAAGATGAGCAAGAATTTGCCCGCCTTAACGGTCAAAATTTAATGTTTTGTGAAGACGCTGCACGTAAAATTAAAGCGGTTCTTGAAAACGATAACTTTAGTGATTACTGGCTGCAAATTAATCATTACGAATCACTCCATGCGCATGATGCAGTCGCTATTGCCGTTAAAGGAATTGAGGGCGGTTACAAAGCCTAGCAGCCCTGCTGCGTTAATAATAAATACATACGGTAATTAGCCATAACAACCAATTTTTAGGCACGTAAATTGCTTTACTTAAGCAGTGTCAATTTGTTGTTATGGAGTTACCGTATGGAATTCGCTTTATTATCAATTTTAGTATTAGTGGTTGGGGCCTCTGTGGTTGCGTCAAAATTTAGTGATGATGGCGGCAATCCCTATCCTTTTACCCGCAAACAAACCGTGTTTACACAGGTTGAGGGTGCATTTTTAAATCTTTTAGAGCGTGCGGTAGGCGATCAATACAAAATTGTGAGCCGCGTCAAACTCATCGATGTAATCGACTGCAAGCAAGGCCTCTCAGCTAAATCAAAACGTGCAGCTTTAGCTAAAGCTAAAAATAAGCAACTCGATTTTGTGCTGGTAGATAAAGAAAAAATGACGATAGTGGCAGCGGTCGATTTAGTTAACAACGCCAATAAAGATGGCCACAAAGCGCAGCGCGACTGGTTTGTAAACGGCGCTTTAGAATCCGCTGGCATTCCACATATTCGTATGAAAGTAAAATCAGGCTACCGCCCTTCTGAGGTGCGCGATGCAATTATGTTTAAATTAGGCAAACCTGCAGCGGTGCAATCGGCTCGTCCAACACGTAATCGTGTAAGTAAACCTGCGGTATTGTCACCTTCTCAGGCTAAAGCGCAAACCACTGCGTTAGCCGAAATTTAAAATAGAATTAAATACTCTCCTAAAAGTATTTAAAGCGAGCCGTAAAACAGCTCGCTTTTTTGTTTTTTATTGCTAACTTCACGTATAATCTACGTATTCAAACTCAGGAATCAAACACTATGAATGTTGGTATTATTGGCGCAATGGAGCCAGAAGTTAAAATTTTACGTGAAGCAATGCAAAACCCACAAGTGCTAACTAAAGCAGGGTTTACCTTTTACACAGGCGAATTAGCAGGTAATACAGTAACACTTGTGCAATCGGGTATTGGTAAAGTGGCATCAACGATTGCAACCACGTTATTAATTGATAACTTTAATCCTGATTGTGTTATTAACACAGGTTCTGCCGGTGGCTTTGATCCCTCTCTAAGTGTTGGCGATGTTGTTATCTCTTCAGAAGTACGTCATCACGATGTAGATGTAACCGCTTTTGGCTACGAAATTGGCCAAGTTCCACAAATGCCAGCAGGCTTTGCCGCACACCCAAAACTAGTTGAAGCTGCCGAGCAAACCATTGCGCAAATTAGCGAAGTAAAAACCTTAGTAGGCTTAATTTGTACGGGTGATTCATTTATGTGTGATCCAGTGCGAATTGATAAAGCACGCAGCGACTTTCCTACAATGCTTGCAGTAGAAATGGAAGGCGCATCTATTGCACAAACGTGTTTTGCGCTTAATACGCCATTTGTGGTTATTCGCTCAATGTCTGACATTGCCGGTAAAGAGTCGCCGCAATCGTTTGAAGAATACTTAGAGACTGCATCAATCAATTCATCAAAAATGGTTGTTGCACTATTGGAAAAACTAACAAAAGTTACGCTGTAAATGCTAAGCAATATTGTTCAAAACCATTTGGACTTTATTGCCTTTTTTGTGGCGCTCATTGCTGAGCGCTTTTTCCCGTTAAAAAGCTGGTATCACCCTAATACAGTATTAACCGCTGTATTTAGTGCTATAGGAAAACGGGTTTATAAACCAAGTGAGCCTAAAAGTTACCTTTATTTAGCCTCCACTCTTGCCTGTGCGCTAGTTTTAAGCGTTATTCTTATTATTATTGTGTTACTGCTTGAATTTGCCTTTTATCCTGAGCTGCTCGCGGGCCTCATTTTATATTTGTGCCTAGAAAGCAAAGCGATTGAAAAAAAAGCCCTGCGTGTTGCAAAGTTAGTAAAACAAAACCAAAAATCTACCGCGCGTGAACTCGTAAAGCCACTGCTTGCCCGAGAGGTCAATAAGCTCTCAGCGCCAGGTATTATTAAAGCCTTAATTGAAAGCTTAATTTTACGAACTGCCCGTAATTACTTTACCGTTATATTTATATTTTTATTACTTGGGCCAATTGCCGCTTTAGCGTATCGGCTACTGACTTTAATGCAGCATGCTTGGCGCACCAATATTTCACCTAATAGCCACTTTTTAAAACCGCTTAAAATACTTTTGTTTATAATCGAATTTATCCCCGTACGCTTACTTGCATTAACAATTGCTGCAAGCAAAGCCAGTAAACAAAGTATGCATTACATAAAGCACTATGGCAGACACTTTTATCAAACAAATACAGGGTGGATTTTAAGTGTGTGCTCCGCCTCTATTGGCGCACAGCTAGGCGGCCCTGCGGTTTATTTTGGTAAGCGTTTTAATAAAATGCGAATTGGAACCGAGCGACTCCCAAAAGCCGAAGACGTCCCTGTGATCATAAATAGATTAAATCAAGCGCGTGCATTTTGGCTGATAGTCATTATCAGTATTGAGATATTAAAGCTGATTTAGTGGTTTTTTAGCAGCCAAAATACGCGCACAAAAAAACCAGCCTAAGCTGGTTTTTTTAGTTTTAACTGCGCTTACGCTACAGTAATGTTGGCAAACTTACGTTTACCTACTTGGTAAATAGCGGTCGTGCCTTTTACTACTTCAAGTTTTGTATCAGTGATTTTATCTTCACCGTTAAGTTTTACTGCACCTTGCTTAATCATGCGCATTGCTTCAGAAGTACTGGCTACTAAATTAGCTTCTTTAAGTAAGTTAGCAATTAAAATACCTTCTTCTGCAATCGTAATTGTCAGCTCAGGGATTTCATCAGGTAGCGCTTTTTTCTGAAAACGTTTGATAAAGTCATCGTGTGCGGCTTGCGCAGCTTCTTCACTGTGAAAACGTGCAATTAACTCTTTCGCCAGCTCAATCTTAATATCACGCGGGTTAGTGCCCTGCTCCACGCGTTGTTTTTGCGCTGCAATTTCTTCGATTGATAAGCTGCTTAGTAAGTCGTAATAGCGCCACATAAGTACGTCGCTAATCGACATTACTTTACCAAACATATCGTTTGGCGCATCAGTAATACCAATGTAATTACCAAGCGACTTAGACATTTTTTGAACGCCGTCAGTACCTTCAAGTAATGGCATCATTAATACTGTTTGAGGCTTTTGGCCTTCTACTTTTTGAAGCTCGCGGCCCATTAAAAGGTTAAAGCGCTGATCAGTACCACCAAGCTCTACGTCTGACTCAAGTGCAACCGAATCCCAGCCTTGTACGAGTGGGTATAAAAATTCGTGAATTGCAATGGGTTGTCCGTTGCCGTAACGCTTTTTAAAGTCGTCACGCTCTAGCATACGCGCTACAGTTTGATTAGCTGCAAGTTTGATCATGCCTGCGGCACCCAGGTTTTCCATCCACGAAGAGTTAAAAGCTACGGTGGTTTTAGCTGGGTCTAAAATCTTAAAAACTTGCTCTTTATAAGTCTCAGCATTGGCAAGTACATCTTCACGGGTCAGTGGTTTACGTGTTACATTTTTGCCTGTTGGATCGCCAATCATGCCGGTAAAGTCACCAATTAAGAAAATAACCTCATGACCTAAATCTTGAAAGGTTTTCATTTTATTAATTAGTACAGTGTGACCTAAATGTAAGTCTGGCGCGGTAGGATCGAAACCGGCTTTAATTTTTAACTTTTTGCCCGACTTTAGTTTTTCAACTAATTCGTCTTCAATTAATATCTCTTCTGCACCGCGTTTTATCTCTGCTAGAGCGGTTTGTAAATCCACTGTGTATTACTCCAAAATTCTGCCAACGAAGGGGCAACTAGATGACTTGCTACATAAGGGTTTAAAACAGATTTAAACCAAAAGCACTTATGTTGCTAACATAACAAATTTCTACCTAATTAAAACAATTTTTTATGCGAATAATGCAACTAAACTCAATAAGCTTAGTCTCACTGTGTTAGGCAATTAGAAATGGTGTTTAAACGCCGATTTTAGCGCACTTTAGAAACAGTTTAAATCGATAAACTTAAACAACTATAAATTGTCATTTTACTAACATTTGCGGGGCTTTTAGCTTTATTTACTAGTATTCGTACCTTATTACGTATATCCTGCATTAATATATATTTTATTTTCACGACAGCAGAAAAGGCACGTTATGGTTCACGTGGTTAACACGCTTCCCAAAAAACACAAATTGCTTATTCTAGGTTTGGTTTCTGCTATTGTTGGCTTAGCCTTTCTTCCTTCAGAAAAAGCGACTGCATCCAAAGACAATAGTGCAAATGCACTAGAAATTGGTAAGCGTTACGAGTTACAAGTTAAAGTTGAAGACAACGAAAAATTAACTGAATTAAATTCGCCAGAAGCAGCAGAAAAGCTGCCAGAATACGACTTAGTCGATCATCAAGTTAAAAACGGCGATAATTTAGCAATTATCTTCAAGCGTGCTGGCTTTTCAGCGCAAACGCTTCACAAGCTAATTAACACCAATGCTGAAACACGCAAACTAACTAAGATTCACCCAGGTGAAATACTTAGTTTTGCAACGGCAGAAAACGGTGATTTAGCTCAGCTTCGTTATGTTATTTCAAAAACAGATACTTTGTTTGTTACCTTAAATGACGAAGGTAATTACGACACATCAATAGATAGCAAAGAAATAGAAACACTGAGCAAAACAGCCGGTGGCGAAATTTCTAGCAGCTTTTGGACCTCAGCGATTGCTGCAGGCTTAAGCGAGCGCCAAATAATGAACTTTGCTGATATATTTGGTTGGGATGTGGATTTTGCCAACGATATTCGTAAGGGCGATCAGTTTGGACTAATTTACGAGTCGCATTATGTTGATGGCGAGTTTATTGGCACTGGTAAAATTATTGCGGCAGAATTTATAAACCAAGGCCAGCGTTATGCGGCTATTCGCCATACCGACGGCAGCTTTTATACGCCTGAAGGGCGCAGCATGAAAAAAGCATTTTTACGTGCGCCGGTAAACTTTAAGTATATTAGCTCGAGCTTTAACCCACGTCGCTTACACCCGGTAACAGGGCAAGTAAGAGCGCACCGTGGTATTGATTACGCAGCACGTACAGGTACACCGGTTGTAGCCTCGGGTAACGGTAAAGTAATTAAAGCAGGTTACAGTAAGTACAATGGTAACTACGTATTTATAAGCCATGGCACACAGTACGTAACTAAGTACTTACACCTTAACAAAAAGCTTGTTAAAACAGGCCAAAAGGTTAAACAAGGTGACAAAATTGGTACCGTGGGTTCTACCGGCCGTGTAACAGGCGCGCACCTACACTACGAATTTTTAGTAAATGGTGTACACCGTAATCCTAAAACCGTTAAGTTACCTAAGTCTGAGCCATTACCACGCTCTGAACTTGCTAAGTTTAAACCTATTGCCGAAAACTTTATTGCACAGCTTGAACGCAATCGCGAACTACAGCTAGCACTTAAGTAACGTATAAGTTATAGATACTAAAAAAGCCTTTGCAGGGTTAACCTGCAAAGGCTTTTTTGTGTTTTTTATTAATTTATTAGTTTATTAGTTTATTAGTTCATTAATACATAAATTAGCTGTACGACTAAAGAAACCATAACCAGCGGCCAAATATATTTGCTGTATTTAGTTGCGCCATCCAACCCCATTTTACCTTGGTACTTTTCAAGCAAAGGTATCAGCACTGCAAGAGCGACAAACAAGCAAATTAAAATAACAAATATATTCATTCCTAAACCTTAATTATGGTAATTCATGGCCTTTGGCGCTTACATACAATGCATACCAATGTTCGCGACTTAACGTAACATTTAGCGCACCGCATGACGCTGCAATACGCTCAACGTTCGTTGTGCCAATAATTGGCTGTATTAATGCAGGGTGGCGTAATAACCAAGCTAAAACAATCGCCTCAGGCGTTGTATCGTAAAGTGCAGCAAGCTTATTTACGAGTATGCTGGTATTTATGTCGGCTTGCGATGCATTTGTTAAATCGCCCCCTGTGTATAGCCCTTGGCATAAACTTCCCCAGCTTTGTATTTGAATATCAAAGTGGCGGCAATACTCTACACTGCCCGGTGTAAAGTTAAGATCTTTTCCATCTGCATTACCTGCATAAACACCTTCATCAACAAATTGGTGTTTTTGTAAACTTGCTTCAATTTGGTTAGCAACAATAGGCATATCTAAGGCATGTTGTAAAAAGTTCATTTGGTGCTGCTGCATGTTTGATACGGCAAAATTACGTACTTTGCCGCTTTCTTGAAGACAGCTAAATACTTGTGCAATTTCTTCTACTTCCATTAGCGGATCAGGGCGATGAAGCATAAGCACATCAAGATAATCGGTGTTTAAACGTTTAAGTGAACCTTCAACTGACTCTTCAATCCACTTGGCCGAAAAATCGTAACGCTTAGGGCCTTTATCATCTTCAAAGCGTATACCGCATTTAGATTGAATATACATGTGCTCGCGAAGCTCTGGTCGCTCAGCTAGTGCTTGGCCAAATACCTGCTCGGCTTTGCCAAAGGTATAAATATCGGCGTGATCAAAAAAGTTAATGCCGCCAGCTATGGCTGCATCAATACACTCGTGAGTTTGCTTTAAGTGAGCCTTAGTAATGGCGTCTTTATTCCAACCGCCGCCTAGGCCCATACAGCCAAAAACGAGTCTACTAACATGAGGTAAATATTTTGCCAAAGGGGTGTGAAGCATGATGACTATCCTTATTAGTGTGCATAGCCCTCACTGTAAACAAAAACACGTCTGCAAACAAACTTTAATACGTACAGTTTTATAGGCATAAAAAAAGCGCAGTAAACTGCGCTAATCGGTTGGATTAAATCCTAAATACTAGCCAACAAGCGCCAGTAATATACCTGCGGCTACGGCACTTCCTAGCACCCCAGCTACGTTTGGCCCCATAGCATGCATAAGTAAAAAGTTATGTGGGTTATTCTCAAGCCCAACTTTATTAACTACACGCGCCGCCATCGGTACTGCCGATACACCCGCAGCACCAATTAAAGGGTTAATAGGTGTTTTAGAAAGCTTGTTAAGGCCTTTTGCCATAAACACACCCGACGCTGTACCAATAGCAAATGCCAACGCACCGAGCACCAAAATACCAATAGTTTCTACAGTTAAAAACTGATCGGCCGCTAGTTTAGAGCCCACTGCCAAACCTAAAAATATCGTGGTTATATTAATAATTTCGTTTTGGGCACTGTTACTAAGCCTATCTACAACACCAGACTCACGCATTAAATTACCTAAACAGAACATACCTACTAAGGGAATAGCCGCTGGTAAAAACATAGCGGTTAAGCTCAGTACCATTAAAGGAAATACTATTTTCTCTTTTTTAGATACTTTGCGCAGCTCTGGCATTTTAATAGCACGCTCATCAGGTGTAGTTAATGCGCGCATAATAGGCGGCTGAATAATTGGCACTAACGCCATGTAAGAATAAGCAGCAACCGCAATGGCACCTAGTAAATCAGGGGCAAGCTTTGATGCTAAAAATATGGCTGTAGGGCCATCGGCACCACCAATAATGGCAATGGCTGAGGCATCTTGTAAGCTAAATTCAAAGCCAGGTACATAGTTTAATAAAATTGCCCCAAACAAGGTGGCAAAAATACCAAACTGCGCGGCTGCACCCAGTAATAACATACGCGGGTTGGCAATAAGCGCACTAAAATCGGTTAGCGCCCCTACTCCCATAAAAATTAATAAAGGGAAGATCCCCGTATCAATACCTACATAATACACGTAATAAAGCAAACCACCTGGGTCAGAAAGCCCAGCAACCGGAATATTAGTCAGTATTGCGCCAAAGCCAATCGGCAGCAGTAATAGGGGTTCAAAGTTTTTAGCAATGGCTAAAAACAATAACAAACACCCTACCGCAATCATTATTAAGCCAGGAAACGTAAAGTTAGCAATGCCGGTAGCATGCCAAAGGTTTAAAAGACCTTCCATTAAAGCTACTCCTACGCCATCGCTATAATTGCATCGCCCGTTGTCACAGCATCACCTTCAGACACTAAGACCTCAGCCACAGTACCTGAGTGCATTGCACGAACCTCGGTTTCCATTTTCATCGCTTCCATAATAACAACCACATCGCCTTCGTTTACGGCTTGGCCTGCTTTAACTTTTACTTTAAAAATATTACCTGCCAGTGGCGCATTCAGTGTTTCACCTGATGCAACAGATGCTGATTGTGGTAAGTGCTCTGAATCTTTTAGCGTTACCTCTTTAAGCTCGCCACCTTGCGCAACCACTACATCGTAAACTTTACCGTCAACTTTAACGCTGTATTGCTCAGCGCTAACACCTTTGTTGCTTGCAGGTTTTGCTGCAGGCTTAGCGTTTGCATCATCAGCACTTGGCACTGCTTCAAAGGCATCTGGGTTGTTACGGTTTTTAATAAATTTAAGGCCAACCTGTGGGAATAATGCATAGGTAAGCACATCATCTATTTGCTCATCAGCAAGTGTTAAACCTTGTTCTTGCGCTTCTTTTTGCAGCTCTGCTTCAAGCGATGCAAGCTCTGGGGCTATATTATCTGCAGGGCGACACGTAATAACCTCGCTGCCATCAAGCACTCGCTCTTGCAGCTCTTTGTTCATAGGTGCAGGTGTTAAACCATACTCGCCTTTTAAAACACCGGCGGTTTCTTTGGTAATTGTTTTATAACGCTCACCCGTAAGCACATTTAGTACTGCTTGTGTGCCTACAATTTGCGATGTTGGAGTAACTAGCGGAATAAAACCTAAATCTTCACGCACGCGTGGGATCTCAAGTAATACTTCATTTAGCTTATCTGCTGCGCCTTGCTCTTTCAGTTGGTTTTCCATGTTGGTTAACATGCCACCAGGTACTTGCGCGAGTAAAATACGGCCATCAACACCTTTAAGGCTCCCCTCAAAGGCAGCGTACTTTTTACGTACATCTCTAAAGTAAGCCGCTATTTCTTCTAGCTGGTTTAAATCTAATTCGGTATCGCGGGGCGTACCTTCAACAATTGCTACAATGGTTTCTGTAGCTGAATGACCGTAAGTCATACTCATTGAAGAAATTGCGGTATCAAGCATATCAATGCCTGCATCAATGGCTTTTTGATACGTAGCTGTACTTAAACCGGTGGTTGCATGGCACTGCATAGCAATAGGGATAGAAACGGTTTCTTTTAGCCCTTTAATAAGTTGCTCTGCATCGTATGGTTTTAATAAGCCTGCCATATCTTTAATACAAAGAGAGTGACAACCTAAATCCTCTAGCTGTTTTGCAAGGGTTAACCACATATCAAGGGTATGCACTGGGCTTACAGTATAAGAAATAGTGCCTTGCGCGTGTGCTCCTACTTTTACAGCCGCTTTAATTGCCGTTTCTAAGTTACGTACATCGTTCATGGCGTCAAAAATACGAAATACATCTACACCATTTTTGTAGGCACGCTCTACAAACTTTTCTACCACGTCATCGGCATAGTGGCGGTAACCCAATAAATTTTGCCCGCGCAATAACATTTGCTGTTTAGTATTCGGCATTGCTTTTTTAAGGGCACGAATACGCTCCCACGGATCTTCACCTAAATAACGAATACACGAATCAAACGTAGCGCCGCCCCACGACTCAATAGACCAATAACCGGCATCATCAAGTTTGCTAGCAATAGGGAGCATGTCATCTAAGCGCATACGGGTTGCAAGTAAAGACTGATGAGCATCGCGTAAAACAAGTTCTGTTAATTTTAATTTAGCCATGTGTGCCTCTTATTTATTATTTGATTTGTACTGAGCAATGGCAGCACTAATAGCAGCGATGTGCTCGTTTGGCACACCTTGAGATTTTAAAGATGGTGATTTAACCGGTATTGCAACTTCAGCCTCGTCAAAACGAGCAACCAAGTTAGACATGAGTGACACAGCACCAATCAATATTGAAAGAAATACAAACACGCCCACCATGCCCGTCAGCATCAAGCTACCTGCGGTTGTGAGTACAGCTCCTATATCCATTTTTCTCCCCCTGCACTATATAGCGATATAAAAAACCGCTTTATTTAAATAATTATTCACCGAATGATAACAAAACTTTTAACTTTGTCCACCACCTGTCAATTGGTAAAACCAATTAAAATTAAACTAACATACAGTCACAATAGTTAACATAGCTAATACAGGGTTAAATTAGCTTAGATATAGATGATAAAAATAACCGTTATAGGCAAAGGTTATATGGTTAAACCCAAAAAAACTTAAAAACTATAAAAAATAGTAAGTTAAACGGCAGGTAAAAAATCAGCTTGGGCTAAAATGTAAATTGGTCTTACCAAGATTAGTTAAGCAGCGCACAAAAAATATTTATTTTTTTACTCTCTTTACAATAGTGTGAATAAGTTACATCGTTAAACGTAAAACTTACCAATCCTAAATTTACAATCTTCGCTCAAAAAACCATAACACACTGAAAAATAATAAAATTAAACTCTGGCACGCAACTGGCATTATTACTTTCGAACGAATTTGATAACCAAGGAGAAAACAATGTTACGCTGGACAATTACATTTTTAGTTATTGCTTTAATCGCTGCAGTGTTAGGTTTTGGTGGTATCGCAGGTGCCGCAGCTGGTATAGCAAAAATTATATTCTTTATCTTTTTAGTACTTTTAGTGATTTCTTTAGTTTCAGGTGCGCTGCGCGGTAAATCGCCCAGGTAGCTACTAACATATTTAAAACACTAAACAATCAACATATACAAGGAATTACATTATGAACTCAACAACTTTAAAAGCAGCACTAATCGCCGTATTTGCAGGTTTCTTTATGATGGGTTGTGAAGACAACCACGCAGAAGAAGCCGGTGAGCGTATTGATGAAGCAGTAACTGACGTGCAAAACTCTGTAGAAGATGCATGTGAAAATGTAAAAGAAGGCGTTAACGCAGAAGAAACTAACTGTTAATCTGTTTGGTAACGTAAAAAACGGCTTTTAATAAGCCGTTTTTTTGTGCGCTAATAAACAGCGGCTTCTAACTCTTATAATGCATAGCCTACATTAACGGGTGTGATTTTTACGCTAGCTTGTTAAAATAGCGAAAACTATTACTTATTAGCAATTTAGCAATTATGGCACTGACCACCACTTACACACTCGATAAACCCTACTACTACGAATGCTTTGACGAGTCCCACTCTTATAGTAAAGCAGCCAAGCCAAAGTATTTTTTGCTGGCATTACTGGTGTGCTTAGGTTTAATTAGTATTTACGCTATGGACGATCACTACCTAGGTACATTTTTAATAATGCTGGGTGTATTAGAATGCGTTGCCTTTTATTACCGCAGGCCTTGGTGGGTTACGCGCCAAATGTTTAGTCGTGCTTCGGGCTCAACGGTTACTCTTTCGTTTACTGATGACGCTATTAGCACCGAGAACCACTATAAAAGCCATACATTTAAGTGGGCAGAAATAACCCACATTATTAAAACTAACCACGGCTACTTAGTGCACCATAATAAAGGTATGCAATATATTTCTAGCGGTGTATTAACCGATGAAATGCGCGATTTTATAAACAAAAAAGCCACTCAATGAGTGGCTTTTGGTATAGCTAAGTGCATTACTCAGCTAAGTATAACTGTTGATTAAGCATTGCCCGGATTAGGGTTAGACTTTTCAGCTTGTATACGCATGTAAATCTCTTCACGATGCACTGAAACGTCTTTAGGTGCGTTAACACCAATTCGAACTTGATTTCCTTTAACACCTAATACAGTAACAGTTACTTCGTCACCAATCATTAGGGTTTCACCTACTCTACGAGTTAGTATTAGCATTCTCTTGCTCCCATGTTCCAATAAATTATAAGATTCCGCTTGACCATTTTAATGAAAAATTGATTGAAAAGTAAGTAAAAACTCCCAAACTATCCATTTTCTGTTAAAAATTCTGAGTGTAACGCTCTTACTGCTAGTTCTAAATACTTCTCGTCAATTAAAACCGATACCTTGATTTCAGACGTCGATACTAAAACTATGTGTATGCCTTCTTGCGCCAATGCATCAAAAAATTGATGCGCTACACCACTGTGAGACTTCATTCCTATGCCAACAGCCGACACTTTTGCAACTGTTGTATCACTAGAAATGCTATCAGCCTGCAGATTTACCTGTTGTTGAGTTAGTAAATCGTGTGCTTGCAAATAGTCATTTGAATGCACAGTAAAAGCATAGTCTATTTTTTCAAAGTTATGATTAACTTGACTAATCATATCTATTTCGATGCCATTTTCTGCAAAAAGTTTCAAAATTTTTGTAAGAGAATGAACACAGTATGGTACGCCATGTACCTTTATCAAGCATTCGTCACGATTAAACGCAATCCCCGACACAACCTTAGTTGGCATATCGCTCTCCTCAAAACTTATTAGCGTTCCTTCATCGGGCTCAAAACTCGAAAGCACCCTTAGCGGCATTTTATGATTACCAGCCGACTCAACAGCACGAATATGCAATACTTTTGCACCTAAACTTGCCAGCTCTAGCATTTCGGCAAACGTTACATGACGCATTCGCTGTGCATTTGGTTCTACACGAGGATCAGTAGTGTATACGCCATCAACGTCGGTATAGATCTGACATTCATCGGCTTTTATTGCCGCGGCTATCTCTACCGCAGAGGTATCGGTGCCGCCACGTCCAAGGGTTGTAATATTGCCCTCTACATCGCGCCCCTGAAAACCGGCAATAATCGCAATCCGATTATGCTCAAGCTCATGCTTTAAACGCGTCGCAGCAACCTCTTCAATACGGGCTTTACCAAACATGTTATCGGTTTGAATATTAACCTGATCGGCTAGTAGGCTTACAGCCGAATGGCCACGTTTTATAATAGCCATAGCAAGGAGCGAAACAGAAACCTGTTCTCCAGTGCTAATAAGTACGTCTAATTCTCGGCTACTCGGGCGAGTATCTATTTGCTTGGCGAGGTTAATTAAGCGGTTGGTTTCTCCCGACATGGCCGAAAGAACCACAACCACTTGATGACCTTGCTGCTTAGTTTTAACAACAAGGTCGGCGACCGCTTCTATTCGCTCAATAGAGCCAACCGAAGTGCCGCCAAACTTTTGGACAATAAGTGCCACGTAAGCTTAAACTTTCTCACTTACCCAGGCAGTCACGCTTTCAAGCGCGGCGTTTAGGTTTTCAGGCTGTGAGCCACCCGCTTGTGCCATATCAGGACGACCGCCCCCTTTGCCGCCTACTTGGCCTGCCATGTGGTTTACAAGCTCACCGGCTTTAACTTTACCGGTTAAATCTTTCGTTACACCGGCAATTAGGCTTACTTTTTCGCCGCTGGCAACACCCAGTGCAATAACACCTGAGCCAATCTTGTTTTTAAGGTCGTCAACCATACCACGAAGCGCTTTAGATTCAGTTCCTTCAACGTTTGCCACTAGTAGCTTAACGCCATTAATTTCAACAATCGAATCAAGTAAAGACGCACCCGCTGCACTGGCTAGCTTATCGTTAAGCTGTGCAATTTGCTTTTCAAGGCCTTTAGACTTTTCAAGAAGCGCAGTTACTTTTTCAAGTACCGATGCGCTATCACCTTTTACCAGCGCCGCTACATCGTTTAGCTGTTTTTCTTGCTCGCTTACATACGCCACTGCATCTGCGCCTGTTACAGCTTCAATACGGCGTACGCCTGCAGCAATACCGCTTTCAGATACAATTTTAAATAAGCCAATATCACCCGCGCGCTCTACGTGCGTACCGCCACACAGTTCAATTGAGTAATCGCCAATGGTTACAACGCGTACTTCATCGTCGTACTTTTCGCCAAACAGCGCCATTGCCCCTTTTGCTTTAGCGTCATCAATCGCCATAAGCTCAGTGTTTAGGGCAAAGTTACGACGAATTTCATCGTTAACTACACGCTCAATTTCACGTAGTTCGTCTTTAGTAACCGCTTCAAAGTGCGAGAAGTCAAAACGTAAACGTTCAGGCTCAACCAGCGAGCCTTTTTGGCTTACGTGTTCACCTAATAATTGGCGCAGTGCTTCGTGTAAAATATGCGTAGCTGTGTGATTTTTCTTAATACGTTCACGACGGGCATCATCAATAGTTGCATCTACTTTATCGTTAACCGCAATGCGCCCTTGTACGCTACCGTGGTGCGCAAACGCATTACCCAGCTTAGTAGTGTTAGTTACTGTAAACTCGCCACCTGCAACAGTAATGGTACCGGTATCGCCTGTTTGGCCACCAGATTCTGCATAAAATGGCGTATGGTTAAGTACCACAATGCCTTGTTGGCCGTCTTCTAAAATAGAAACCGACTCACCATTTGCAAACACTTCTACTACTGTAGCGCTATGATGTGTGCTGTCGTAGCCTTTAAACTCAGTGTGTTTTTCTGACTTTAATTGCTCGTTGTAATCGGCACCAAATTTACCCGCTTGCTGCGCTGTTTTACGCTGTACAGCCATGCATTCTTCAAAGCCTGCATGGTCTATTGTCATTTGGCGTTCACGGGCTACATCGGCCGTTAAATCAGCGGGGAAACCATAGGTGTCGTATAATTTGAATACTAAGTCACCAGGAATAACATCGCCTTTAAGCTCGCTTAGGCTCTCTTCTAAAATAGCTAAGCCACGCTCAAGGGTTTTACCAAATTGTTCTTCTTCAATGCGCAGTACTTTTTCGATAATTTCTTGCTGCTTTGCAAGCTCTGGGTAGGCTTGGCCCATTTGTTCAATAAGCGCTGCAACCAGTTTATAGAAAAACGCACCTTGTGCACCAAGCTTGTTACCATGGCGCACTGCACGACGAATAATACGACGCAATACATAACCACGGCCTTCGTTTGACGGCATAACACCATCAGAGATTAAAAACGCACACGAACGAATATGATCCGCCACAACGCGTAGCGACTTATCGTTTAAATCTTGTGCGTTAGTTACACTTGCCGCAGCTGCAATTAAGCCTTGGAACAAGTCGATTTCGTAGTTTGAATGCACGCCTTGTAAAATAGCAGCAATACGCTCAAGGCCCATACCTGTATCAACAGATTGTTTAGGCAGCGGCTCCATAGTACCGTCGCTTTGACGGTTGTACTGCATAAATACAAGGTTCCAAATTTCGATAAAGCGGTCGCCATCTTCTTCAGGCGAGCCCGGAGGACCACCCCAAATGTGCTCACCGTGATCGTAAAATATTTCAGAACACGGGCCACACGGGCCAGTATCGCCCATTGACCAAAAGTTATCTGAGGTAGCAATACGAATAATACGATCTTCGCTTAGGCCAATATCATTGTGCCAAAAGCCAAATGCATCTTCATCGTCGTGGTAAATAGTAACAAGTAGTTTTTCTTGTGGTAATTTAACAACCTCAGTTAAAAACTCCCACGCAAACTTAATAGCGTCTTGTTTAAAGTAATCGCCAAAACTAAAGTTACCTAGCATTTCAAAAAATGTATGGTGACGCGCTGTGTAACCTACGTTTTCTAAATCGTTATGTTTACCACCAGCACGCACACAACGCTGTGCACTTGTAGCACGCGTGTAAGGGCGAGTTTCGGCGCCTAAAAACACATCCTTAAAAGGAACCATACCGGCATTGTTAAATAACAACGTGGCATCGTTACCCGGAATAAGTGAAGCCGATTGGACAATTTGGTGCTGTTTGCTGGCAAAAAAGTCTAAAAACTGTTGCCTAAGTTGTGCCGTAGTCATGTGCTGCATGTGAAAATCTCACCTGTATTTACTGTGCTTGCATTGCAAAATCAATTTGTTCGTAGCTAAATCCTCGGTACATTAAGTAGCGCACGCGCTTAGCTTTATCTTTGTACTCGAGGTTGGCCGGTGTAGTTGAATACTTTTTGTTGTACGCTTCCTGCGCAAGCTCAAACCAGTCTATTTCAAGCTCTTCAACCACTCTTTCAAGTAGTGAACGGTCAATCCCTTTGCCTATGGCTTCGCTTTGAATGCGCTTTAAGCCATGGCCTTTAAAAATGTGTTTTCTGACAAACCCTTCGCAATAACGTTGCTCGTTAATAAAATTGTGCTCTTCGCACCAATTAAGCAGGGTTTCTATAAACTCGTCGCTGGCTTCTTTTTGCTGAAGCTTAAAGGTTAACTCACGGCGCGAATACTCTTGGCGCCCAAGTAACCACAGTACATAGTTTTTAAGTTTTTGTTTTAACTTATCATCCATTAAGCGTCAAAGCGCCCGCTTTGTTCACTGCTAAGTGGTTTAACATTGCTATCGTCACTTGGCGGTACAACTGGCATAAAAATAGCCTGATAAGATACAAAGAAACTAATGTAGCAAATTGGCATTAAAATCAACAGCGGTAAGAACGATAAGAACATAGAAAGCGCCATAAATAACACACAAATAATGCCAAAAACACTCAATGCGAACAGGTTATGATAAAAAACCAATAGCGAATTTTTAAGCGCCGTTAAAATGCGTTTTTCTTTACTAAAATAAATAAGCGGTACCGCGTAAGCAAACGCCATTAAATACACCGCCATTGCCACTAAAAATAGCACCACACTGGCGCCCGAAATACTATTTAAGGTTTGCTCAAGCGCAATGTTAGGATCAAGCCCCTCTTGGCTCATAATAGCCACCGCATCGGCAAATAGGCCATTAGCTAATAAGGCCATTAAAATACCCGCCCCCATTTGGTAAAGCGCTAAACGTAGCAGTCCTAAACGGTTACCTTTTGCGCTAAAGGGTTTGAGTATGTCGGCGAGCATAATTTTACCGCCCTGCTGCTTGCTAAGCACCGCCTGATAAAAGCCGGCGGTTAAAAAAGGCGTAGCAAGTGCCGCAACAACTTGCAGCAAAGGTAAAAATAACGACAGTATGCCCACTATGCCTATTAATAAGTGCATAACTACAAAGGTAAATGGCTGGGTTTTAAAAATATGCCAACCGGCTTTAAACCACTTTAGCCCGGCATCGGCTTTAAAAATTCGTAATTCGTTAGACATACTGGCTCTTAAATTAAACAAAACACGCCAAGTATAACTTGGCGTGAGGGGGGATTAACAGACACTACATGATTAAATAGTTAAGGTTTTTTAATTTTTTTAATATCTAACATATGTGCGCCGTGTTTTATTTTGGTTTCTAGGTAAGCTTTGTTACCTGTAAGGCCTGCTTTAATGTGCGCATGGGTACCAATAACGGTGTCTACTTCAATGCCGGCATCTTTTAATGCATTAAGCTTTTTAGGGTTATTGGTCATTAATTTAACGTGGCTTAAATTAAGTGCGTTGAGCATTAATACCGCGTCCGAAAAATCACGTAAGTCGTCAGCAAAACCTAAGTGATTATTAGCCTCGTAAGTGTTCATACCTTGAGATTGCAGCACGTAAGCATCAATTTTATTATATAAACCAATACCTCGGCCCTCTTGGCGTAAATACAATAACACCCCGCCTTGCTCGTGCATCATTTCAATACACTCATTTAACTGCTCGCCACAATCGCAGCGCGATGAATGAAACACATCACCGGTTAAACACTCAGAGTGCATGCGAATAAGCGGCACATTTTGATTTACATCAGCATTGTTAAATACAAACGCAACGTGTTCTTGGCCGTCTTTTAAGCCACTAAAAGACACTATTTCTGCGGGAATATCACTATTTTTGCCAACATTAAGCTGGGCTCTTGCTCTTACTTGCGCCACGACAAATCCAAATAATTAAATAACTACGACACCATAAGGTGATAATATCACAAATGTTTAAAGTTAGATCGTAGTACACTAGGTTTATGGCAAATATATGGCGATTACACAGCCTATTTTCAATCTTAATATGCAATAAACTCCCACTACCTAAGGCTATTTCCCCAAAACAATGACAAACTTGTACGCATTTGCTATTTTAATTTTATTACTTTTACCACGCTGCTTATACATTAAGTTAATACACCGCACCTATAAAAAGCTAAAACGGTGTTACCTTGTTATCTCAGTAGGCACTATTAGCACAGTTTAATAACGAAAATTAGTTACAGCTTAGTGCACATGGGTATTAGGTAATTAGTTAGTTTTATAAGCAAACGCCCACACAAAGAGTAATGAAAACTATTATCACTTGTGGTATTTTGTTTCTAGATTGAACACTAATAGGGATTATTATGAAAGCACAACACCTCGCCTTAGTTATCGGATTAACCTTTTCGCCTTTTGCAAGCCAGGCCAATGCAAGCCAAGTAAGCGATGATAAAGCCGCCTTTTCTGATGCATACCAAAGTTATTTAACGGCTGTTAAAAAAGACGAAAACATAGAGCAAGCGGCTAAACATGCCTATACTACAGGCCTTGCGCTTTATGGTGATAAAAGTGATAACACCGCAAGCCTTGCTATTAATTACGCCAAAGCAATTACAGCGCCGCGCTCTATCAACGACAAAAAAAATGTATCAGAGCAACGCTTCGAACTTTACTCGCAAGCCTATACAATACTGGCAAATAACCACGGTAAAAATGCAATAGAAACAATCGATGCCCTAATAGGCAAAGCGGAAAACACCAGCTCGGCCTATCAAGCCGATAACGATTACGACCGTATAATTGAGATTGCTAAAACACAAAACAACCCTAAATTCGTTGCCGACATGCAGTTTGAAGCAGCCTCGCTGCTTGCCAAAAAATTTGCTCATAAAAAATACCATAAAGCTAAAACGCTGCTTAACCAAGCCGATGACTACTACCGTAATAACTTAGACGACAACACCGTAGAGCGCATTAAAGCCGACTTTTTAATGGCGTCGTTTGCTCAAGGTAAGAAAAAATACAATGAAGCCATTGAACGACTAAACCATGTTGTATCGGTATTTGATAACAACTTAAGCTTTGATCACAGCGCTGAGCTTACTGCGCACTCAAAGCTTGTTAACCTTTACGAAAAAACAGGCCAAAGCGAACAAGCCACTAAGCATTGTTTAGCAATTGCTAAAATGGTGCCGTGGAAAAAAACACAAGAGCAAACACCTATATACCGCAAAAACCCTGAGTACCCACAAAACAAAGCACGCCAAATGCGAGATGGTATTGTCGTTGTTGAATTTGACGTAGATACCGCAGGCTTTGTTAAAAACCCAGAGGTAGTTAGCTCACAAGGGGGGAAAGAGTTTGAAAGGTCCGCACTTACAGCACTTAAAAAGTGGCGTTATGCACCAAAATTTGAAAACGGCCAACCCGTTGTTGCAAGTACGCAAGTACAGCTCGACTTTAAAATAGCCAGATAACACGCAAGGTATTATAGCGTCTTTTTTGTTCAGGTAGCTTTATTCAAAGCTTTGCGAGTATTTTATCGCTTGCGGCTTCAATTAAATCGAGCACATTTTCAAAGCCATCATCGCCGCCGTAGTATGGGTCGGGTATGGCGCTTTGGCTTTGCTCGCCGTATTCTAAAAACAATGCCAGCTTGTAATGTAAGTGGGTGGGGCATTGCGCTTTTAAGTCAGCTAAGTTTTGTGTGTCGGCCGCTAAAATTAAATCAAACTCAGTAAAATCGCTGCTGCGCACTGGGCGCGAAAATATACCTTTAAAGCTATAACCGCGTTTTTCGCCTGCAGCCATTGAGCGGCTATCTGGCGTTTTACCTTCGTGGTAGCCAATAGTCCCTGCCGAGTCTACTTTTACCTCAACGCCTAATTTTTTAGCACGCGCTTTTAACACCGCCTCTGCTGTGGGCGAACGGCAAATATTACCTAAACACACTATCAGTACTTTTTTCATTAAGGCTCCTTTAGCTAATTTAACCACCTAGGCTTTAAAACTGTTTTAATATAGCCTCGTTATAGTCATCGGCATTTAAAGTCAGGTTATACTTGGCCGCCACACTATCAAGCTCGGTTTGTTTTATAGCTAACTCATCCATAGTAATGGTGTTATCGTCAAGCTGCCATAAAAGCCGTGAGCCCGCATAACTATAATGAATCGCTAATAATGCATCGGCATTACCCTCGCGCCCTGCCGCTTTTAGCTTTGGCATTTTGCGGGTTATTTTATTAAGCGCTTGTTTAAGCTCCCACACATAGACCACTTCGGTCATAAAACTATGGGTACGGTATTTATTTAACAGCCAGCCAATGGCCAAACTTGTTATAACAACACCGGTTAAATTCCAATGAAAATGGCTCCCGCTTTCATCAGGAAACAACGCAATTAACGTTTGCGATATAGCCAAGCTGCCAACAGCTAAACCCGCCGCACACCCAGCAATTACCCTATTTAAATGTTTGCGGTAACGTGCTTTATCTATTTGTATGAGTTGCATAACAGCCTAAAAAATTAATAAGTAAAAATATAGCGAACGCTATTGTAACTAAACCCCGCAATTTTTATAAAATTATTTAACCCCTTTTTGATTTGCCCCCCGTTATAGCTTTTAAACAACCCAATAAGTTTACTCGGAGCGGCTTATGCACACACTTGAAGTACCCAATAATTCAGCATTTATTAAAACATCAACCGCCGTTATTGGCGGCGCAGTAATGACCTTTGCCGCCTTTGCATTTATGCAATACTTAATTAGTGGCGAGCAGCGCGCACCTATAAAACTTGGCGAGGATATTATTGTAGAGATTTTTCAGGCACCAGAGGATTCACAAGTAAGGCATATACAAAAAATACAGCCACCACCGCCTGTGCCAAAAACGCCGCCTAAAGCACCACCAATAGATACCTCAAACGACCCTGTAATAGCGATTAACGAATTAACACCAATCACTATTGATGATTTTGGAGATGATATAAATAGCACGATTAACCGCCCAACAGGCGATGCAACCCCCATAGTACGCATAAATCCAAAATACCCAACATCTGCTGCGCGCAACGGCATAGAAGGCTGGGTACAACTGAGCTTTAGTATTTCGCCCACCGGCGAAGTAATAAACCCAGTGGTAATAAACGCCGAGCCCAAACGCACCTTTGACCGCGAAGCAATAAGAGCCATAAAACGCTGGAAATATCGCCCCAAAGTAATAGAAGGTGTGGCACAATTACAAACAGATCAAACCGTACAGCTCGATTTTAAATTAGATAACTCTATTTAACGGACTAAACGCCTATGCTACTCAGTATTAAGTCATGGTTATTTGAAACGCCAAGCAAGGATTGCATGGCAAGTTACGCAAAAAGTGGCGACAACCGCTACTTAGAGCAGCTTATTGCCCTATACAGTAACGATTTATATCACTACCTAGTGACGCAATCTAATACGCATTTAGCATACGACGTAAGCCAACAAACCTGGCTAAAAGTAATCGAAAAACGCCACCTTTACCAAGCGCAAACCACGCCAAAAGCGTGGTTATTTAAACTCGCGCGCAACACATTAGTAGACGAATACCGCAAACAACAGCGCTTTGTAGAGCTTGACGAAAACACCCACCTACCCGCGCAGCAAAATGAGCAAGGTAATAACAATAGTATTAGCAATATAAATTACCAAGCGTTCGATAGCGCACTCAAGCAACTGAGCTTTGTTCAACGCGAAGCCATTACCTTACAACAAGAAGGCTTTAGCCTTGCCGACATAGCGCTTATAACGCAAAGCAACCATGAGAGCGTAAAAACAAGGCTGCGCTATGCCAAGAAAAACCTTAAACGTTTATTAGGAGCAAACAATGAACAAGCCTGATGAGCAGTTTGATCAAAAGCTCACTCAACACTACAAAGAGCGAAAAGCACGCACTACACTCAGCGCTTCCCAAAAAAAAGCGTTACTTAATAATGCCAGCCATAAAAAGCCCTCAAGGCTTAGTTTTACGCTACAGTTAACCAGCCTTGCCTGCGCACTGGGCGTATTCGCATTTATTGTATTTGATAACAGCAATGGCATTAACTACGCACCTAAAACGGTGCTTAACAGCTCATTTAAAACTATAGACATTCACGACTACTCAATTATTAAAACCCACGAAATAACCCCATCGGGCAGTTACACAAGCGCCATTACCGAGCAAAAACATGCACTCGATACTCAGCATGCTAATAGCTTGCGCTTACACCAACAACGCCACATAGAATACGGCACGCTCGTAAAGGTTGATAACGACTGGTACATAGCCAGCTGTAATGACGAGGTACTGGTGCAAATTAAGCAGTCACTGCTCAGTGATTTAAAGGGTAAACATGCGGTAGAAAGTGGTCTAAATACGGGTGATATGTTGGCTATGGCGCATAACGGTAAAGGGCAGATTATTGCACTTAAACATGCGGGAGTTGGGACTAGGCAGTGTGGGGCTTAGGTGGTTTAGCTCAGTTAATGTTGGTGGTAATTTAGATATTTATTACCACCGAGAACACAGAGGCGCTTCGCGCTGCACAGAGGGAAAGTTACTACATAGCTAACTTTATTCCTCATCATTATTTCAAGCCTCGAGTAGCGCCCTATAAAAGTTAGAAAGCAGTCAGTCTCATTTTGGTTTTTATTGACAGCAAATATATACACTCCTGAAAATACATTATTTTAGCTCTTTGGATTTATGAGTTGTACGAATATAATTTTATTTAACTTTTAGTTTAAATTTAAGAAAAAAATATGAAAAAGCTACTTTTACTCGTTTTTGCTATTTATACATTTTGCTGCTCGTTTGTGCAGGCTGAGGCTTTAGTGAATAACGTATTTGTAGTACCGGTTGAAAAGCGCTTTGAAAACTTTACCTTAGTTAAGGTAAACCCTAAATACACAGTTCTTGATTACAAAGCGCTTATGTCTGCTCGCGAGTTTATTCAAAATAGCTTAGGCACAACATGGCCTGCTGATGACTTTACTTTGGATGAAAACACACAAACATTAGAAAATGATTTAATCGCATTTGATAATAAAGAATCTTTTACCTTCCATGTAATGAATAACAATAAAACGAAAGTGATTGGCTGCATTTACATTTCAGGTACCGCTAGTGATAAGTTTGACGCCACCGTGTTTAGTTGGGTCGCTAAAGAGCATATTGCTACACCACTTTTTACCGAATTAAAAACGAGCGTTAAAATATGGATTAAAAACGAATGGCCTTTTGCACGCGTTGATTACTCATTTAATAAGTAAAATCCACATTCAATGCTTTAAAAAAACTGCTATTAAGCAGGCTTTTATGTATTTTGTAATTGAACTCAGGCTAATACCCGGTGTATCAGCAAGCTAAGCGCTTACAAAAACACTACATATAATTAGCCTTGGGTTTACTCATTGCATCGGTGATACGTTGGGTTTCGTGTCACTCAACCCAACCTACGTCGCTAATACCTTTAAATCAGCGTTAATGGTTACTGCTTTAAAAGTCGTTGCTCTGGATTGTGTAAGTACTTTAAGCCGATGGTCACTATACGTGTATGTACCATTGTTATAACGCGTAGTTGAACATTACCAATAACCACAATTGAGCCTTTACTGATTTCTCCTGAGAGCTTTTGGTTGATCACCTCTTCCAAGCTTATGCCCTCTGGGGCGTCTATTTTCATGTGATATGAGTAAAATATATCGCCTACTAGCGTAACCCCTTTCACTTTAAGTTCGTTGCGCGCTAAGTGACTGTCTTGGTGGTTTGTTTTATCGGTTGCTGTAAAAACTAAATCAACAAAAGGTCTATTAGCAGGTTTTAAAACAACAAATAAATGATCGTTGGGTTTTAACTTAGTAGAGCCGCGTGGCGGTATGATTGAAGGCCCTCGTGTGATCATGGCTACAACTACACTTTCTGGCAGTGCAGCATGTGACAAACTGCGCCCAGAAACGCGAGAAACCTCACTTAACGTATACTCTACAATTTCTATATCAATATCGTTTAGGGCGGTAATTTCGAGCGTTGCAGCTGCTAAATCGGGTGGCGGCTCTATTAAACTTAACTTTTTAGCCATCCAAGGCATAGTTGAGCCTTGCAACGTGGCCGAGATTAACACCACGAAAAAAACCACATTAAAAATAAGCTCCGCCCCTGAAAGGCCAAACAACAGCGGGAATATAGCTAAAATAATGGGCACTGAGCCTCTTAACCCCACCCAAGATACAAATAATGTTTCGCGATTATTAAAGCCAAATAATTTCAAAATTGGCGCTACCGCTAGTGGGCGAGCAACAAAAATAAGTGCCAGTGCAATTAACAACCCTTCTAGCCATACATCAACCAACGACGAGGGATTAATTAAAAGCCCTAACACAACAAACATGGTTATTTGCCCAAGCCACGCTAAACCATCGTGAAACAGAAAAATGCCGCGTTTATATACAAATTTACTGTTACCTAAAATAACGCCAGTTATAAATACAGCTAAAAAGCCACTGCCGCCAAGCGTTGCAGAAAGGCCAAAAGAAAGCAGCCCAAATGCGGTTACCATTACTAAATACAAACCTGATGCATTTAATTTTATTCGATTAATAAACCACACCGACACCTTACCAATTAAAAACCCACAAACGGCGCCTACGCCCATTTGCTGGGCAAATAACTGCAGTAAACCCAGCCCTATTGGCATGTCGTTCACTAGCATTTCGAGCAAACCCACCGTTAAAAAAATAGCCATTGGGTCGTTCGAGGCACTTTCTATTTCAAGGGTTGATTTAAGTTTTTTATTTAAGTGAATGCCTGCACTTCGTAAAAGTGCAAATACGGCAGCGGCATCTGTAGAGCCCACAATAGCGCCCAGTAAAACGCCTTGTAATACGGGTAGGTCTAAAATATAAGTGGCGACAAGGCCGGTAATTACAGCCGTTAAAAGCACCCCGACCGTAGCTAAAGCCGAAGCAGGTTTCCACACTTGTTTAATAGAGCTGGTTGGCGTTTGTAGCCCACCATCAAATAGAATAATAGCCAGTGCTAACGTGCCCAGAGCATGCGCAGCCTCTGCGTTATCAAATGATATACCTGCAATACCGTCTTCACCTGCAAGCATGCCCACCAGTAAAAATAGCACCAGCACGGGTAGGCCAACGCGCGCAGATAGCTTGCTCGAGATAACCCCTAGTAAAATTAAAATGGCACTAACAAGAATGATATTATCTATTACAAACATAGTGTGGGTTTACAGCCTTGTATAAGTTAAAAAGTAAGAATTTATAGCTATTAAAAAGCTTAAAGCTCATGCCATACAATAACCTAAAAAATATAAATACGGGTACTTAACTGCATATTTAAAACAAAAAAGCCTGCGATTAAGCAGGCCTTTGAGTATTTAAACGAGCAATTTTATAACACTATTATGCTTGTTACTAAGTACGCTATAAACGTCAGTGCGCCGCCAAATAACGCGTACGGTAGCTGCGTTTTAACGTGGGTGAGTAAATCACACCCCGAGGCGAGTGCCGATACAGCGCTGGTGTCGGATATAGGGGAGCAGTGATCGCCAAATATACCGCCGCCTAAAATAGCGCCCACCACCAGTGAAGGTGGTAAACCGAGTGCTTGAATAAGCGGTACACCAATAGGAATAAGTATGGCAAATGTGCCCCACGAGGTACCCGTAGTAAACGACATAACCGCACCGGTTAAAAACAGCACTGGTACAATTAAGTAAATAGGTAAGTAATCACCCACTAGCGATGCGACAAATACGCCCGTGCCTAGCTCTTTTAAGCTTGCGCCCAGTGTAAGTGAAAGCAATACAATGCTCACCAGCGGTAATAACTCGCCCATGCCTTTAAAGCCGGTGTCGACTAATTGATGGTGAGTAAATTGGCGCGAGCTAATCATTAAAACATATGCAACCACAATGGCTAATACCGTTGCGTATAAAACCGATTTAGAGCCGCTGCCTTCTGCAAGTACGCCGTTGCCGGTGTAAAACATAAAGCCTACCATGCTCACAATTAGGGTAAGTAATGGCACGAGCATGTAACGCGCTTTAGAGCCTTTTACTTCTTCTTTTAGGTCCGTTTTTTGCAGCTCTAGCTTTTGCTCGGCTTCTTTCATTGGGCCGTGTACTTTATCAAACGCGATAGTGTAAAACACAATGACTAGCGTGATAATGGCGTAAAAGTTGTACCCTACGCTGCCCCATAAAATAGAAACCGCCGATTCGCTTAGCTCGTAATTGCCAAGTAAACCCAGTACAAATGCGCCCCAACCGTTAAGTAATATTAAAATACACACCGGTGCACTGGTACTATCAATAATATAAGCAAGGCGCGCTCGGCTCATTTTAAACTTGTCGAACAAGCCACGCGATACAATACCTGAGGTTAATACGCTGAGGTTTGACTCTATAAATACTGCGATGCCGGTAAACATGGTTAAAAAGCCAACTTGGCGCTTACTTTTTGCAATGCCTTTATTCATAAGCATATTAACGGTGGCTGCTACGCCGCCTGATTCGCGTATGTAGGCAAGCAAGGCACCAATCATAATACTGAATATTAAAATGCGAGTGTTACCCGGCGAGCTGGCTACCGATATTATGCGCTCAATGGTATTTAAAAATGTAGCAAATAAGGTATTACCCTCGCCTTGTATAGCGAGTAAAAATTCTGATGAAGCCACGGCCACCAAAAGTGCCATTATTACTTCTTTTCGCCAAAATACGATAGCGATAGCAATGAGCGGCGGTAATATAGAATACCAAGACATAAATTAACCTTTATTAATAGCGAAGTGCGTTCGCTTTATTCACGTTGAAACGCTTATTTTACAGGCCGTTTTAAAAATGTGGCCTGAATTTGTAAACCGCTTAGCTTAATGGATTGGCTTAGTTAAGTCACCTGCAAATAAATCACTTAAGGCACTGCACTTAGGCCGTTTTAGCCTAAACGATAATTTATTGATTTAGTAGTGCTTCGTAAATAAGCGATACCACCGAGCCATATTGCGCGGTCTCGTATTGTTTGCCCAAAAACTGGTAATGTTTTTGGCTTCCTTTTATTTTTGTGTGCCGCGCATTGGTCAATAAAATAATGGCTAAGTCGTAGGTTGGATCAATAACCGTTACTGTGCCCGTCCAGCCGGTGTGACCATACGCTTGTGCACTTGCATAAGGGCCAAAATGCCAACGCCTAGCTTGGTTGTTACCTGCAAGCCTAAAGCCTAGGCCATAGGTTTCGTTGTTTAATTGTGGCGTTAAAAACTGCGCTAAGGTTGATGCGCTAAATAACTGGGTATTGCCAAAACCACCTTGGTTTAATAGTACTTGGCAAAGCACAGCTAAATCGGGTGCATTACTAAATAAACCGGCATGCCCTGCTACGCCATTAAACGAATAAAATGCTCGCTCGTCGTGCACTTCGCCTTGTAAAACATTAGTACGAATATTATCAAAGGTAATACGGCCATCACGGGTATTGCCGCTAAGCTCGGTTGCTGCAAATTCAGCGCGTTTAAAGCCCTTTTTAAGTGGGTTAAATACCGTATTGGTCAGTTTAAGTGGGGCGTAAATGTGTTGCTCGAGGTAATCATCAAGTGGTTGCCCGGATATACGCTCAACCAGTACGCCTAAAATCATGTAATCAATATCGGAGTAAACGGCTTGTGCGGGGTATTTATTGCTCAGCGGTACTTGCGTAAGTAACAGCTGCTTTGTGGTTTGGCTATTTTGCGAAAAATACGCATCGCCATTTTTAGTTTCTTTACGATGAAAATCAAACACCGGAGGGTAACCCGCTGTATGCGTGAGTAAATCTTTAACTGTGCGCAGCTCGCGGCCATCACCTTTGTATTCGGGTAAGTAACTTTGTACGGGCTTGTTTATATTTAAAAGCCCTTCGCTTACAAGTTTCATTAGGGCAAAGTTAGTGGCAAATATTTTGGTGTTAGAGGCTAAATCAAACAGAGTATGTGTTTGCATTGGCTCTGGGCGTAGTAGCAGCAAATCACTTTGCTGGTACTGTTTGGCATCGCCATAGGCGCTAAGCTTTATTAGTTCACCACTTTTAATAACAGCTAATACCGCCCCCGGAAAACCAGCTTGTATGTCTTTTTCAATAAGGGCATCGACCTGGCTAAAGTCTATATTACTTTGCGCAGCGGTATTTAAGGTTGGAAACTCAAAGCGCAAGGTAAGGCTTGCGCCTTTAGGTTTAATATTTTCAACCTTAAACGTATTTACCCCGTTGTGGGTGCGCCTTGCTAGCGAATACTCATATAAAGTATTGGCGGCTAATTGGTTGGTAATATTAAGCTTTTGGTTATTTATAAAAATATCGGCGCTTATCGCGTTATTATTTTGAATTAATAACTGCCCTCGCCCTTTATACGCTTTAAAAGTGCCACGGTTATTTACGTACTCACGGCTACTTGGGTTAGCCTCAGGAAAAGTGACAATAACTTGGGCGTTTGGAAGCGTTACTAATTTGCTTTGCTTAAGCTCACTGGCTGTAAACTCATTTGGCTTATTTGCCGAACTGCACGCTACAAGAGTAATACTAACAAGCGCCAGTAAAGCCGTTTTAAAACAGCTTCTTAATTTTTTGTTTATTACTAAAGCCATTTGCTCCCCTTACTTGTACAGCAAATAAGGCGCTCGTTGCTTTTTAAATGCTGCAAGCCCTTGCTGCCAACTTTGTTTTATTTGCCGCTCTGATTGCCCTGCTTCAATAGCTAAACGTAGTTTGTTAGTGCCAGCCAATTTATCCATAAAATCAGCGCGTTCAAAAAAGGTAATATTGTTTTTAGTTAATTTATTATAAGCCGTAATTAAATAACTTAAATCAAGCCCACGCGTGTTTGCTGTGCGTAAATCGAGCCCTTTTACAGGGGTATTTTTAAATTTAGGGTTTGCTGCCGCCCCTTTAATAGAGCGCGGTGTAAAACTAAAATCCCCAAGCGCAACGGGCGAGTAGCCAATTACTTGAAACGCAAAGTTGGTGCCTCTGCCAATACTTACAGGGGTTGCCTCAAAAAAGCAAAGCGAAGGATACAGCGCAATTGATTGATCGTTAGGTAAATTAGGGCTGGGTTTTACAGGTAAACTGTAGGATGTTGAGCGCGTGTAATGATCAACCGGGATCACCGTAAGCTTTAAATCAGCCGCTTTATTGATCCAGCTTTCGCCTTTGATCATTTTTGCAAGCTCGCCTACCGTCATGCCGTGCAGCACGGGGATTGGGTGCATGCCTACAAACGATTTAAATTGGCGCTCAAGTATTGGCCCATCAACGTAGGCAATATTGGGGTTTGGCCTATCAAGCACAATAAACTCAATACCTTGCTCGGCTGCGGCTTCCATCATGTAATGCATAGAGCTTATGTAGGTATAAAAGCGCACGCCCACATCTTGTATATCAAAAATAATAACATCTACTTCGCTCAAAGCCTCAGCGCTTGGTTTTTTGTTTTTGCCATAAATAGAAATAAGCGGGATACCGGTTTTACTATCAACCGCATTTTTAACATGAGCTCCTGCGTCGTGATCGCCTCTAAAACCATGCTCAGGTGCAAAAATTTTGGTTATGGTTATATTTTTAGTGAGTAAAGCATCCACTAAATGAGTATTTTCAACAAGCGATGTTTGATTTACCACAAGGCCAACACGTTTATTTTGTAGCTGTGGCAAATAATGTTTGTATTGAGCAGCGCCAACAATTGGCGTTGTTTGAGCTGTGTGAGCGTGCGCGCCCACATTAAAAATAGTGATAAATAGTAAAACAAAGGTGATGAATACAGCTTTAAACATACAGCAAGTTCCTTTTAAACAAGGTGTTTAAAATACCACAGCTTAAGTTAAAGAGCAGTGAATGGTTTTGAGCTGTACATAAGTAACTAGAAGGTGCGCTTCTAACGTGATCACGCTTTATGTCTACGACAATTAAACTCAGGGTTTAAAGTTTACCCTTAGGCGCTAAGCTTGCTAGCGCGACGAGCATCGCTCGTAAATGGGTTTGAATATATGCATAAGTAATTAGAAGCTGCGCTTCTAACGTGAGCAAGCTCTACGTCTACGCTGAAATTTTTAGCAGGGGTGTTTGTTTTGCTTAACTGATAGCTGAAAGCTTTCTCAAAATTCAGACACAAAAAAACCGACTTTTGTCGGCTTCTTTTCTATTAACTTAAGTAGTAATAGAAAGTGGTGGGCGCAGGAGGATTCGAACCTCCGACCGCCTGGTTCGTAGCCAGGTACTCTATCCAGCTGAGCTATG
>NZ_JALNTH010000050.1:0-45691 GCF_023161935.1 Pseudoalteromonas sp. 2CM28B | reverse complement strand
TAGCTCAGTTGGGAGAGCATCGCCCTTACAAGGCGAGGGTCACTGGTTCAAGTCCAGTATCACCCACCACATATAAACACTTCTAAAGCATCTAAACTCTTCTTAATAATTATTATAAAATCCTATTTGGGTAATTAATCCAGTTGTAACAAAAAAGAAAGCATCGCCGCCCTTTACAAATAATGGCGAGGGTCGCTGGTTCAGTCCAGTATCACCCACCACATATAAACACTTCTAAAGCATCTAAACTCCTCTGAATAATTATTATAAAAATCCTATTTGGGTAATTAATCCAGTTGTAAGAAAAAGAGAGCATCGCCCTTACAAGGCGAGGGTCACTGGTTCAAGTCCAGTATCACCCACCACATATAAACACTTCTAAAGCATCTAAACTCTTCTTAATAATTATTATAAAATCCTATTTGGGTAATTAATCCAGTTGTAACAAAAAAGAAAGCATCGCCGCCCTTTACAAATAATGGCGAGGGTCGCTGGTTCAGTCCAGTATCACCCACCACATATAAACACTTCAAAATACCTAAGTTAAAAACTTCCAAAAATATCACTCTTAATTTGTCTTTTGCAAAACGATTAATCTGTAACATGTAAAGTTCTATATGGGTTATAAACTGCGCCATGAGCAAACATATAGTTAATCGCTCATTTAGAGCATCTTTTTACCTATTAATTAAACATTGATTTTAAAACGCTAAGGCAAGGATAATATGAAGCCATCTAAACGTATGAAAATAACTTAATCTTCTAATAACCTCGGCTAATAGTTAAATTCCCTTGTAAGCAGCTAAACTGTTGATTATAGTCTGTGATAAATTAAACAACATGTAAGCCAATGCCAACTAAGATCTACGCCAAAGCCAAAATACTGATAGTGGAAGAGCAGCCCCTCGCTCAAAGCTATATGAAACAGTCGCTAGAAAGGCTTGGCTTTCGGCAATTGCACTTTGCCGACCATGCAATTGCAGCAAAAGAGCAATGTTTGGTTGAGCAATTTGATTTAATTGTATGTTCATTTAATTTAAGCAAACACCAAGACGGCTACCAACTCTACGAAGAACTCCGTGTTAAGCAACTGATAAAAAACTCCACCGCGTTTATTTTTATTTCTGCAGAAACCAGTGGTGCGCTAGTGCATAGCGTTTTAGAGCTTCAACCCGACGACTTTTTGGTAAAGCCATTTACGGTACAAGAGTTAAAAACGCGGATTGAGCGTATTCTAAAACGTAAAAATGAGCTTCAGAGCATTTATACATTAGTAGATGATGGCAACGACTCTAAAGCAATAAAAGTAATCGATGCCGCTTTAAATAAAAAAAACAATATATACAGCCCTATCCTCCTTCGCTTAAAAGGAGATGCATTGCTTAGGCTAAACCGCAGTGAGGAAGCTAAAGACTTTTTTACCTCGGTGCTAGACATACAAAAATTTGCCTGGGCCAAAGTTGGTTTAGTAGAAGCGCTGATTGCTAATAATGAGCATATTCTTGCTCAGCGCATGTTAAAAACCATGCTTGAACGCCATGAAACACGTTTAGTTGCACTGGATTTACTCGGCCGATTAGAAATAAAACTAAACCAATTTGAATTGGCGCAAGATTTTTTAAGCCAAGCAGTCGATATTGCGCCACGTAATATTCAAAGACAAAAATCGTTAAGCAATGTTTCGTTAATAAACCACGATTACGAAAAAAGCTATTTAACCCAAAAAGACATAGCCAGCTATGCGCGTCATTCTATTCATGACAGCCCCGACATCTATCTCAATGCTGCCCGTGCCGGTATAGACTTTGCTTTAACCACAGATCAAACAGACCAAATACAACGTATTTCGCGTCAGACTAATAAATACATAAATGATTTAAAAAAGCAGTTTCCTAACAACGCAAACCAATCTCAAATTGATGTACTTAATGCGCGTTTGCACTATTTAAAAGACGAGCACCAAAAAGCCAAGCGCTTGATAGAGCAACTCGACGATGACGATACGTTAATACGCTCTGTAGATGGGGCGCTTGATAAAGCAAAAGCGTTTCACGAGCTGGGTTTTCATCAAAAAGCACAAACATTATTTAGCCAAATAATTAGCCATTGTGAGCGCCACCCCAATATGAGTGATACAACTTACCTGCGTTACATTCAACAGCAGCAAAGTGAGCGTCGCGATATTAAAATGGGCCCTAAAGAGCTTAACAACCATGCAGTAACTCAATTTAATAGAGGGCAATTAAATACGGCGCTAGAGGCGTTTACGCAAGCATTTAGAGTAATGCCGCGTAACCCAAGCATTGCGCTTAATTTATTACAGTGTTTGTTTGATTCGACAAAACAAAAAGGCGGCACTTTTAACTTGGTTATTGCTAAAAAGTGTTACGCCCTTTTGAGTAACTCTACACTGCAGCCAGATCAGTCGCAGCGATTAGATAAGATTTTGCATATGGCAAAAGAAATGAAACTCGATATTCAATCCCCCTAGCGCTAACTAGCGGCTAAAATAGCTGTTTTATCTTGATTGAAGGCTAACTATATAATTAAAGCTTTTTCATTGCAGCGGCATTTACACAATAGCGCAAACCCGACGGTGCTGGCCCATCAGGAAAAATATGCCCTAAGTGTGCATCACACACATTACACACCGCTTCAACGCGCTGCATACCATGGCTTAAATCGTTCACATAACCAATTGCATCGACAGTTGCAGGCTGCGTAAATGATGGCCAGCCTGTGCCGCTATCAAACTTTTCATCGGCATCAAAAAGTAAATTATCGCAGCATACACACGCGTATTTACCCGGTTCTAGTAATGTGCAACTTTGTGAGCTGTGAGGGCGTTCTGTGCCCTTTTTACGTGTCACATAATATTGCTCATCACTTAGCATTGCCTGCCATTGCGCGTCTGTTTTTACAACCTTTTCGCGTGGCGTAGGATTGCCATTATTGGCAAAATTTATAACATCATTCCAAGTAAGCATAATAGCCTCCTTCGGTATTAATAAGTGATTAGGGTCTGTTGATCTTTTAAGGTTAAATTTGCAGCAGTCTGTTTAGTATTTAGGCAAGACAGAGCCTATGCAGTGTGGTTATTCCCCATAATTGGGCGATAACGTAGTATTAATGCCAAACAGGCGCTGCCCAACGGGTTCTTCCTAGGGGCTATTTACTCTTTGTTGCCTACATGGATGTAGGTAAAGGGCGTGAGCAGGACGCGGAAGCTTTGCTCAGCTTTTACTTAGCCCACTAGGTTACAAACTTCGCGCCGCGATTAAATAGCCCCTAGTTTGAACAAACTTTAATCCGCAAAGTTCAACAGCCCCTAACTAAAGCGAATAGTTTGCTTTTCGTGATCTGAAAGTATGCGCTTCATGAAGGCGTCTATGTCATTTTTTTGTGCGGGTAAACTTACACTAAATTGTCGCTCGTTATTGCTATGAATAATAAGCTCATCGTTCTTACTTTCTATATGTTCAATGTTGCCAATAACAAGCCATTGCGGGCCAAATTTTTTATCAAAGAAACCTGCCAAGCTAAATAACATTAAGTGCTGTGCATCGCGCTGAATAAAATTATCAAGCGTATTGCGCTTTTTAAAGGCGGGTGTCAGCCTGTAACAACACGAACAAAACACAAATAACCATAATCCTATTACGGCAGAAAACCAAATATGATCAGTTAGCGATGTAAACAACACCAAAGCGCCTAAAATAATGCCAATACCAAGCATTACAATGGCAATTTTTTTATTAATGTTATCCATTTAGCTCCCTTTTATTTAGCGTTTTTATCATCTGCTTTTTCAGTAGGCTCTGGCCAATCGTTAAAAAACACCTGCAAATAACGACTCTTTGCCAAGTACCACATTACCCAAAACACAATCACCATTTGCACAGCTAAAAACAGTGAAAACCTGTAATGACTATGTGCAGCTTGTATTGTTAACCAGCTTAAGTCGGTTATTGCACACACAAGTAACGGCCAGCGCATGTAGCGCCACACCATCGCTAAACGCGCACTTTGCTTATGAGAGTCGCGCGGTCGTCTTAAGCAAAATAAAAAAGTGGGCACTATCGCAATAGCGCCAATCGAAATTGCGATAAAAAAATCGTTTTTAGATTTAAAAAATAACGACATTAAATCAAGCTCAGGGCGACGACTCAGCGCCGCTATAACCCAAATAAAATACGCACGTAGTAACACCAATAAACTTAGATGAAATGCAATCGGCGTACGGTAGCTTCCGTATTTATCCCAGTACTCGGGTCCATATCGGCTCATTTTATTACCCTAAGCATTGTACTTATCAAACAGTGCAATTAAGTCATCTTCGCTAAGTATGTCTATGCCTAAATCTTGTGCTTTAGTTAATTTAGAGCCGGCTTTTTCGCCCGCCACCAATGCATCTGTTTTAGCCGACACACTACCGGCTACTTTTGCACCTAACTGTTGTAAGCGTGCTTTAGCATCGTTTCGGTTTAAAGTATTAAGAGTGCCAGTTAATACATAGGTTAGCCCAGCTAAGGGTTGCTCATCCTCTGAAGGCGGCGTTAGCGCTGGCCAATTAATGCCTTGTTCAATTAAAGCATTAACCACATCTACATTATGTTGCTCATCAAAAAAGCCACGAACATGAGTTGCTACAATAACCCCTACATCGCTCACTTGTGTAAGGCTTTCAATACTTGCCTGGGTTACCTTTTCAAGTGTTAAAAAATGATTTGCTAAGTTTTGCGCTGTGGCCTCGCCAACCTCACGAATACCCAGCGAATATAAAAACTTTGCAAGCGTAGTTGTTTTTGCAGTTTCAAGCGCATCGACTAAGTTTTTAGCCGACTTAGGGCCCATACGCTCAAGTGACTCAAAGTGACCTTGTTTTAATATAAATAAATCTGCGGGGGTTTTAACCAGCTCTCTATCAACCAGCTGATCAACTATTTTGTCGCCTAAGCCATCTATATCAAGCGCTTTGCGTGATGCGAAATGCTTAATCGCTTGTTTACGCTGAGCTTGGCACACTAAGCCACCGGTACAACGAGCCACGGCCTCGCCTTCTACTTTTTCAACGTGTGAGTCACAAATGGGGCAACTGGCAGGAAATACAATGTCGCGTGCATCATCTGGGCGGCGCTCAAGTACTACTTGTGTAATTTGCGGAATAACATCGCCGGCGCGGCGTATAATTACTGTATCGCCTACCTTTACGCCTAAACGGGCTATTTCATCGCCATTGTGCAGCGTTGCGTTTGATACCGTAACTCCGCCTACAAATACAGGCTCTAAACGCGCAACCGGCGTTATAGCGCCTGTGCGGCCAACCTGAAATTCTACATCAAGTAACTGGGTTATTTCTTCTTGCGCAGGAAACTTATAAGCAATTGCCCAGCGCGGCGCACGTGCAACAAACCCTAAACGCTCTTGTAAGGCTTTTTGGTTTATTTTAATTACTACACCATCAATTTCATATTTAAGCTCGCTTCTGCGCGTTAAAATATCACTGTAGTAATCTAAAGCCGCTTGCGTGCCTTCAACTAACTTTGTTTCTGGGCACAGCGGTAAACCCCAATCGGTTAATTTTGCCAATTGTTGGTAGTGATCCTCAGGGATTGAGCCATCGGCCACCAGCCCAGTGCTATACGCATAAAACATTAGCGGGCGCTTAGCGGTGATTTTTGAATCAAGTTGGCGTAGGCTACCTGCGGCTGCATTTCGAGGATTTACAAATACTTTTTCGCCACGTTTTTCGGCTTCGCTGTTTAGTTTTTCAAACCCTGCGCTATCCATAAATACTTCGCCACGTACTTCAAGCTCTGCGGGGTAATCGCCACGCAGCTTAAGGGGCACGTTACGGATTGTTTTTACATTTTGTGTAATATTCTCGCCAGTAAAACCATCGCCACGAGTTGCGGCCTGCACAAGCACGCCGTCACGGTAAATAATCGACACAGCCAAGCCATCTAACTTAGGCTCACAACAAAAAGTGAGCTCATCTTGGCTCATTAAACGCTCTTTAATACGGCGGTTAAAGGCGCTAAATTCTTCTTCACTAAAGGCGTTATCAAGCGATAGCATAGGCACTTGGTGAGCAACTTGTTCAAATTTACTCAGCGCAGCGCCTCCTACCTTTTGAGTGGGTGAGTCTGGCGTTAAAAATTCTGGGTTTTCTCTTTCAAGGGCGCTTAACTCGCGCAATAGTCTATCGTATTCTGCATCAGGAATACTGGGTGTATCAAGGACATAATAATTGTAGTTGTGTTGCTCTAACGTACTACGAAGATGATTAATTTGCTCACTAATGCTGCTAGACATTTAAACCTCAAAAAACATAAAAAAAGCCACTTTTAGGTAAGTGGCTTAATAAAAATAATGTGTGCGTATAAATTACGCAGAAAATGCACGAACCTGCTCAACATATTGACGAACGCGCTCAACGGTCATTTCTTCACGCTCGGCATCTAAAATTTGTGCACCAAATTCATCGGCAATTTTCTTAGCTGCGCTATGTAACATATTAAAAGCAGCTAGCCCGTCGCCTTCACAAGGTAAAGTCATAAATAAGCTAACCCCTGCGGTGCTAAACTGTTCCATATTATCAATATCAAACGTACCTGGGTTATACATATTTACTAATCTAAATAACACTGGACCTTGCCCTGCAGGGTCTATGTGGCGATTAAAAAAGCCTTCTTCTGAATATTTAAATCCTAAGGTATTTACTGCAGGCAATAACTTACTGCCTTGCATGCTTAGTCCCTCAGGCATTTGAATATGCACAATAACAAAGTCAGACACATCTGCTGGCGCTTCTTTTTCGCTCTCTGGCTCTGGTTCTAGCTCTGGCTCTTGAACTACTTGCAGGTCGTCTTCAATGGGTGTTTGCGCCACGCTAGTATCTATTTGCGGCTCGTTTGCATCAAAGTTTAGCTCACCAAATTGCGGCTCATCTCGCTGGGCAACAACCGGCTCTTTAGGTTCAACTGGTGTATGCGAAGGTGTATCTTGCATTGGTTCAACCCGCTCTGAAGGCGCTACCTCTGGGCTGTCTTTTTTTCTAACTGACCATAAACCATGTACTAATAAGCCACCTATGACAAGTACACTGATCACAATTAAAACCAATCTTAGTTCTTCGGCCATCCCCTCACCTTTTATTATTTGTTATGCCTAAACCCGTGTATTAATTAACACTAATACGCTTAAAATAAACTGTTATGTGTGTGCAAGTTGCACTGCTTGTTCTATATCTACTGCTACCATGCGTGATACGCCTGGCTCTGCCATAGTAACGCCAGTTAAACGCCCTGCCATTTCCATCGCAATTTTATTATGACTAATATAAATAAACTGCACCGATTGTGACATTTCTTCAACCAAACGGCAAAAACGTACCACGTTAGCATCATCAAGCGGCGCATCTACTTCATCCAGCATACAGAATGGAGCTGGATTGAGCCTGAATATAGAAAACACCAATGATAATGCGCTCAGCGCTTTTTCTCCACCACTTAACAGATGAATTGTCGAATTTTTCTTGCCTGGCGGCTGTGCCATTATACTAACACCACTTTCGAGTAAATCGTCACTGGTTAATTCTAAATACGCGCTACCACCGCCAAATACTTTTGGAAATAGCTCGGCAAAGTCGTTGTTCACTTGATCGAAGGTAGCTTTAAAGCGTGTTTTGGTTTCGCTGTCAATTTTACGAATCGCCCCTTCAAGCGTATTTAGCGCTTTGGTTAAATCTTCAAGTTGATTATTCAGATAATCACTGCGCTCTTTAGCTTGTTCAAACTCATCTATTGCGGCTAAATTAACTGGACCTAGCTTATCTAATTGATGCACAAGCCCACTGATCTGATTTTGCGCTGCATTTAAACTCAGTGAATCAGGTAGTGTATCTAAAACACTTTTTAAACTTTGCTTTAATTCTTCAAGCGGCTCAAGTGCTGCCTGCGCTTTTATAATTAGGCTTTGCTCTTCAATGCTTAGCTTTTGATGTTGTTCTTGCAAACCTGTCAGCTCACCTTGAGAGTGCTTAAGGCTGGCTTGTTTACTTATAAGTGTTTGCTTTGCCTCGTTAAGCTTTTTTTGTAACGCGACCAAGCTAGCTTCGCCCTGCTGATGTTTTATTAAAAGCTGTGCTATTTGCTCAGTGAGCTCTTGCTCGGGTATTAGCAACGCTTCCATTTGCGATTGCAGCTCTTGCGCTTCTTCTTGCGCACTCATGAGTTCTTGCTCAGCATGATTAAGCTTTGTTTGACTAAGCTGCCACTCACTGTGTGCTTTTTGCTCTTTTAACGTGGCTTGATGCGCTTGTGTTTTATATTGCTCAAGTGTAGCTGCAGCTTGGCTGTATGCAGTATTACTGCGTGTGCAAGCAGCGTCGGCGCTTGCCAGTTCGTCAGCTAAATTACGTTGCTGTTGATGTAACGCTTCAAGCGCAGTGTTGTGCTCATCGCGCGTTTTTAATAATTGTGATTGCTCAGTGGTTAATGCACGCTTTTGTTGCTGGTACTTTTCTAGTTGCTGTAAAAATTGTGCTACTTGCTCTTTTAACATGTCGCTGCGCGTAGTGGCCACGGCAATGTTTTGTGCTAATTGATGAATTGCGCTTTTAAGTACCGCTAACTCATCACTTAACTTTTGCTGCTGTGTTTTTAGCGCATTAAGATTCTCAAAATCCCTTGCAAGGGTATTTTCGGCCTCTACTAAGCTCGCTGTTTTTTGCTTTAACTGTGTGTGTTTTAAAAGTTGTGAGTTTTCGGCGTTTTTGTCTGCGCTACGGTGCCAGTTTCGAGCATGTAAAGCACCGCTTTTATCCATAACCGCAATATAAAACGTATCATTTAACGCAGCGAGTTCAGCGTTTTCACTGTACGCAATGCGGGTCAGTAAATCTGGATAAACACCCTCAGTAATCAACGCCGCAACGCTATTGACTGGTATTTCACTTTTATGCGGCCACACACTATTGTTGCTTTGCACATCAGCTACGTTTAGGTGCTCAAGCGTTTGCAGTGCCTGTTCAACTATATGTTCAAACCCTTGCTTTACTTGTAATTGATTAAATAAAGTGTGCTGCTTATTGTCATCTTCAATCCCTAAACTGCTTTTAAGCCCAGCAATGCGAGCTTTTAGCTCATTAACGTGCTGTAAGCTTTGCTGATGCTGTTGCTCAGCGTCATTTACTAAATCGGTTTGCTCTTTAAGCGCTGCGGTGCAGTGTGTTTGCGCCGTTTGCTTACTGGCAAGCTCTTGAGTAAGGGTTTGTTTGTATTTTTGTTGCTCGGCTAGTTGCTGCTCTAATTGGCTACTTTTAATATCGTCAATTTGGCTATTTAGTTGGCTTAGCTGTGTGTTTACATGGGTTAAGGCTTGCTCTGTTTGCTTAACACTACTTTGCTGCGCCTGTACTTTATTATTAAGCGCGTGCTGTTGTTGATTAAGGCTTTGCCATGCGGCTGTGTGCTTATTTTTTTCATCAGCTAAATCTGCAAGTGTAAGGGTAAGCTCTTCAACTTGTTCGCTGCACTCTAAACTGTACTCGCTTATCTCTTGGTGGCTCACTGCTAACTGCTCACACACATTTTGCTGCTGTGTTTTTAGCGCTTCACTTTGCAGCTTTCGCTGCTCAAGCTTAACCACACTTTGTTTAAGGGTTTGCGTTTGCTGTTTAATATTAATGTGTTGTTGTTCGGCGCGGGTCAACTCTGTGTGGGTAACGTGTTGCTGATGCTGCGCATCGTTAAGCGCATCTTGCTCTGCATTTACTTGAGCCTCTAGGCTTGCAAGCACATCGTCGTGGCCTGAATGGGCCGTTTTAAAAAAGGCGATTTGCTCATTAAGCTTTTTGATTTGCTCACTTTTTTCAATCTGTTGTTGATGCAGCTTTTGCCATTTTAATACAGCCACTTGGCCTTTTAAGGTACGCTCTTGCGCTTTTAAATCGCGGTATTTTTTCGCATCAACCGACTGCACAGCCAGTTTATCTAGTTGCGCTTGTAATTCTTTGCGCACATCAAGTAAACGCTCAAGGTTTTCGCGGGTACTTTTAATTCGGGTTTGCGTTTCGCGGCGGCGTTCTTTGTATTTAGACACACCCGCGGCTTCTTCTAAAAATACGCGCAGCTCTTGAGGTTTGCTCTCGATTAAACGCGAGATCATCCCTTGCTCTATAATTGCGTAACTACGCGGGCCAAGCCCGGTGCCTAAAAATATATCGGTAATATCGCGCTTACGGCATTTGCTCCCATTTAAAAAGTACAGCGATTGGCCATCGCGTGTTACTAAACGCTTAATTGCTATTTGGTTTCTGTCGGCAAATGTATTAGGTAAATCACCTTGGGTGTTATCAAAAATAAGCTCTACTGAGGCTTGCGAGATAGGTTTACGATTAGTTGAGCCATTAAAAATAACATCGGTCATGGCATCGCCACGTAAGTTTTTAGCTGAGCTTTCACCAAGCACCCATCGCACAGCGTCAATCACGTTTGATTTGCCACAGCCGTTAGGCCCAACAACACACGTCATTTGATCAGGAAATGGAATTTTAGTGGGCTCTACAAACGATTTAAAGCCCGCTAATTTAATAGTGCTTAAGCGCATCTTATTGTTATTACCGATTATTATTGTTATTACTTACAAACAATTTAACTCATAAACAGTTAAAAAGTTAAGCTTGGCGTTTAAAGTTATCTAAAATAATACCTGTAGCCATTGCCACATTAAGTGACTCTGCCTCACCAAAAGCCGGTATGGTTATTTTGTCGCTTACTAATTTTGCACACTGCTCGCGTATGCCATGCGATTCACTGCCCATAAGCAATACACCCTTTGCGCTAAGGTCCGTTGTATGTACGCTTTGCCCATCTAAAAATGCCCCATAGATAGGCATATTTAATGTTTGTAAGTATTCAGGTAGCTCTACTTGGCTTACCGATACTCTGACAAATGAGCCCATGGTAGCGCTAATTGTTTTAGGGTTGTAAGCATCGGCGCTGTCGGTACTTGTTACTATATGTTTAATGCCATACCAGTCGGCAACTCTGATAATAGTGCCTAAATTGCCCGGATCAGAAACTCCATCAAGCGCCAATATTAAGCCGGTATTATTAGGTAAATCAGCCTTTGGCATATCAACCACTGCAATGGCCGCGTTATTACTCACTAAGGTACTGGCTTTAGTCAGCGACTCTTCTTCTGCTGGCGTAAAATCTACATGTGGAAACTGGTTTTGGTGAGTGTTTATAAACGCCTGTGTTGCAAATATATCAACCGCCTTTAATGGGCTGTTTAACAACTCAAGTACGTTTTTTTCACCTTGTACAAGGTATTGATTATATTGCTTTCGGTACTTTTTTTGGCCAAGTTGGCGAATAAGCTTGAGTTGGTTTTTTGAAATCATAACAGCCCCATAAAATTATCGCCCTAGTATACCAGAGATGATTTAAAGTGCAGCACCACATATATTAAAAGCAGCGCCATTATAGGCTGTAAGGCTTTTAAAGATTGAGCTTTGCACCAAATTTAGGTAAATTAACAAAAAAACAACATGGATATAATTTTAATGGAATCAATACACCCTACTCCCCCAGAAACCACCCCTGCAGTAAATGAACCTGCTGCCCCTATTTTTAGCGGTAAAGTACAGTTTAGCGGTAAAGGCGGTGAGTTTTTTGGTATTTGGATAGTCAATATTTTACTGAGCGTACTTACTTTAGGTATTTACTCGGCTTGGGCAAAAGTGCGCACAATGCGATACTTTTATGGCCACACCCGCATTGACGGACACAGCTTTGACTACTTAGCCACCCCTATGCAAATTTTAAAAGGCCGTATTTTAGCGGTTATTGTATTTTTAATTTACTCCTTTGGTAGCAGCTTTTTTCCTCTTGTAGGCTTATTATTTGCGGTTGCTTTTATCTTTTTAATGCCGTGGATTATTAACCAAGGTCTGCGCTTTAATATGCGTATGTCCCGTCATCGAAATGTACGCTTTGCATTTAAAGGCGATTACGGCGAAGCCTTCATTAACTTTATTCTTTTACCTATTGCCAGTATTTTTACCCTTTATTTATTAATGCCGTATGTTTTAAAACGTATCGACACATACATACATAGCAATATTAGCTACGGTGACACGCCATTAACCGTAAACCTTAAAGGTGAAACCTACTACTTAACCGCCCTTATTTGCTTTGTGGTGAGCTCTATCACTATGGTGATATTTATGGCTGTATTAGGCTTATTTGGGCTTGATTTAATGAATGTAGAAAACCAACAAGCTGCACAAGATCCAGCCAAAATGGGCATTATGTTTGGTGGATTAATGGTTGCTTACGTATTTATGATTGCGATAGTAACCGCTGTGTGGGCTGCGGCTATTCGTAACCATATTTTTGATAACAGTCAATTTGAAGACGTAGCATCATTTAAATCAGAGCTTAAGCCTATTCCTTTTGCCATATTACTATTAACCAATATGCTGGCCATTGTGTTTTCTTTAGGGCTTGCCTACCCGTGGACCAAAGTGCGTACATCGAGAATGCTTGCCGAGGTTACAACCGTTAATATTTACCCAAGTGCGCTAAATTTAGTGGATACCGCGCAGCAAGAGCAGTCATCGTTTGCTGAAGAAGCAGCCAATGTATTTGATATTGACCTATCGCTAACCTAAGAGCTTATTATGCACGTACAGGGACATTACTTCCCCAAAGCATCAAGCAATTACCAGCAAGGTGTCGCTAACATTAGCGACACCTGTGTTGAGATTAGCTACGATGACCAGCTTATTTCAAGCCATGCAATAAGCGATATAACACTCACTTCTGGTCTAGCTGGGCTTGCTGATGAACTAAATTTTAATGATGGCAGCCGCTTTATTCCTACTGATGTAAATTATCGCTGGCCTTTTAAAGCAAATAAGCATGACCTACTAGAGCGCCTTGAAAAAAGTAAATGGGCTATTATCGCGGCCGTTATTTTTACACCGCTTTTTATGTGGCTAATGCTTTATAAAGTTGTGCCCGCTATTGCTGTTTACAGTGTTGATACCCTGCCGCGCAGTGTAGTAGAGCAAATGGGTGAACAAAGCTTTACCCTAATTGAAAAGCTCGCGCTTGATGACAGTGAGCTGCCTAATGAGCAACAAACTAAAGTACAACAACATTTTAATACCATGCTTAATGCGCTCTCGCTTGAGCCATCGGTTTATAGGTTATCGTTTTATAAATCAGAGGCCTTTGGAGCGAATGCGTTTGCAATGCCCCATGGACGTATTGTCGTAACCGATGAGTTAGCAAATTTATTAGCCGATAAGCCCAACGCATTAAAAGCCGTATTACTTCACGAAATTGGCCACGTAGTCCACCAGCATAGCGTACGCATGACTGCGCAATCGGCAGCCAGTACCATTGTACTTGCAGTTATATTTGGTGATTTAGAAGGCATAGCAGAAGTGGTACTAGGTACGGGGGCATCTTTTGCACAGCAAGGGTTTTCTCGTGATATGGAGCGCGAGGCAGATAGCTATGCACTCATTCAACTTGAAAACTTAGGGTATTCAAGCAACGACTTTGCCGATGCCATTGAAGCATTACAAGGCGCGCATACCAGCGAAAACGAACACCTTGAAAAGGTAAATAATTTGCTCGAATATTTATCTAGCCACCCAAGCGCACAAGAGCGAATAGACAATGCGAGGAAATAACCCCGGTTATATACAAATTGCTCGCTATATTGTGGGGCTGAGTTGGGTATACCACGGCTTTTTTCCAAAGCTTTATCATATTGCCCCGCTTGAAAAACTAATGACTGGTAGTGCGGGTTTTTCAGCAGAAGTGTCTTACTTAATTACACGTTCGGCGGGTATTGGCGAAATTATATTTGGGTTATGCTTATTAGTGTTTTATAAAAATAAGCACATCGTTATTTTAAATATTTTAGCGCTTGTAGGGCTTTTGTTCGCGGTTGTAGTAATGCAGCCACCATTACTCATTGAAGCATTTAACCCAGTAACCACTAACCTGCCGCTGATTGGGTTAAGTTTTATTTGGTTAAAAGAAATTAAGCTGCAAAATAATCGACACCTCTAAAATAAAAAAGGTATGCCTGCGCATACCTTTTTTGTAGTGCTTAACTTATAGCGTTAGTACTTATTTTTATGTGTCCACAGGTGCAATAATTCACTGGCAATTGTTGCTGCAGCAATCGCGGTAAGCTCACTTTGGTCGTACGAAGGTGATACTTCTACCACATCCATACCCACCATATTTATGCCTTTGAGTGCGCGCAGTATTTTAAGCACTTTATCTGATGTTAAACCACCGCATACAGGTGTGCCTGTACCTGGTGCAAATGCAGGGTCTAAGCAATCTATATCAAATGTTAAGTAAACGGGTAAGTCGCCTACTCGCTCGCGTACTTGCGCTGCTATTTCATTAGCGTGCAAATCGTTAGCTTGCATTGCATCAATCACTGCAAACTCATGCTTTGATTGGTCAAAGTCGGTACGAATACCAATTTGGATACTGTGCTCTACATCAATCAGCCCTTCCATGGGTGCATGATAAAACATAGTGCCGTGATCAAAGCGCGAGCCATTGCTGTATGTATCAGTGTGCGCATCAAAGTGAACCAGTGCCATTTTGCCATGTATCTTTGCATGCGCGCGCAATAGCGGAAGCGTTACAAAGTGATCGCCACCAAGTCCTAACAGCGTTGCCCCTTGGCGAAGTATTTGCTCTGCAGCCATTTCTAGCTGTGCCGTAAAATATTCAGGATCGCCTACCGGATAAGTAAAGTCCCCCGCATCAGCAACCGTTAAACGCTCAAACAAAGGAAATGTCCACGGGTATTTAGTATCTTCCCAGGCTAAATGTACCGACGCACGGCGAATGGCATCGGGTCCTAAGCGTGCACCGGGGCGGCCCGATGTTGCTAAATCAAAGGGTAAGCCTAGTACAACGACATCTGCATCAATGGCATTAATGTTTTGCACCATAGGACGACGTAAAAACGTCATCCCATTTGAATACAATGAGTGGTCAACATGACCAAATAAGCTAGACATTGCTTATAACTCTTCTAAATAAGTGTAGCCATTAAGGCCGCTTTGCAACTCGTCTAAAACGCTTTGCTGTTCATTTTTATCTATTTTTGCAGCCACTAACTGTGCGTACGAATGTTGAAAGCTCTCAACATCTAAATGTACATAACGCATCATATCGGCTACGGTATCACCTTGGTTTATTTCACTAATACTGGCAACGCCTTGCTCATCCATATTGATAATGGCGCTGTGCGTATCGCCAAATAAATTGTGCATATCACCTAAAATTTCTTGGTACGCACCCACTAAGAAAAAGCCCATTAAGTAAGGTTTATCAGCACTGTACTCAGGCACGGGTAATGTGCTTTCAATGCCTTGGCCATCAACATAGTGCTCAAGCGCGCCGTCTGAATCACAGGTAATATCAAGTAATACAGCACGTTTTTTTGGTGCTTCGGTTAAGCCACTTAATGGCAATACCGGAAACACTTGATCAATCCCCCACGCATCAGGCAATGATTGAAAAAGCGAAAAGTTTACAAAAAATTTATCGGCTAAACGTGCGTTCAACTCGTCAATAATCGGGCGATGAAAACGGTTTTTGTTATCCATGTGTTTGTTAAGCTCATAACAAATACGTAAGTTAACTTGCTCTGCCCACGCACGCTGCGTTAAATCTAAAAGCCCAAGTGCAAACTGGTTATGCGCCTCTGCTAAATCCCCTTGGCTGTCGTGGTAAATTTCAATCAGTGCGCGGTCATCCGTTAAATCGGTTAACTGCACAAAAGATGCCCACATATTATTTAATAAAAGCGGTGCATCGCCAGCAGGCGCTACTAACTCTTCTGGCGTGTAACTTTCTGTGCCTATCACGTTTGATATAAGTACTGCATGGTGCGCCGTTAGTGCACGCCCCGATTCAGAAATAATCGTCGGCATGGGCTGCGCGTACTGCTTACAAGTATCGCCTATGGTGTACACAATATTATTTGCATACTCAGCTAAGCTGTAGTTCATTGAGTTATGCGATTGGCTGCGGGTACCATCGTAATCAATAGCTAAACCGCCCCCTACATCTAAGCACTCAATGCTTGCACCTAATTTGCGTAACTCACAGTAAAAACGCGCGGCTTCGCTCACACCTAAACGTACATCACGAATGTTTGCCATTTGCGAGCCTAAGTGAAAATGCACAAGTTGCATTAAATCAAGCTGGCCGGCCTCTTTTAAACGATTTACTACATGTAAAACTTGCGACGCTGATAAACCAAATTTAGATTTTTCGCCGCCACTTGCTTGCCACTTACCTTTGCCTTGCGATGCTAAACGAACGCGAATACCAATACGTGGTTTAACATTTAGCGCTTTTGCTTGGCTAAGTACCATGTCGAGCTCAGAGAGTTTTTCAAGCACTATGTATACTTTGTGGCCTAGCTTTTCGCCAATCAGTGCTAAGCGCACATACTCTTTGTCTTTGTAGCCATTACATACAATTACTGCACTGGTTTTTTCTGCCATTGCCAAAACAGTTAATAGCTCTGGTTTGCTGCCCGCCTCAAGGCCTAATTGTTTTTTTTCTAATTCGGCTTGGCTTGCTACTATTTCTTCAACTACTTCGCGTTGTTGGTTTACTTTAATTGGGTAAACTAATAGGTAATCTTTTGGATAACCATAGTTTTCAATCGCGGTATTAAACGCGCCACATAAACTGTGCACACGATGATGTAAAATTTGTGGAAAGCGCACTAAAGCCGGTAAGCTTAAGCCTTTTTCTTGAAGTTGTTTTGCAATATCTGTAAGTGCAATAGTTTGCTCTGGGGCGTGAGCCTTTGGCGCAACATACACATCACCTTGATCATTAATTCCAAAAAAACCTTGGCTCCAATGACGAACATTGTAACTCGTGCGAGCTTGTTCTAGTGATGTTGTCTCTTTCATTTATCTTTCTCTTGTATTTAATGAATGCCGGTTCGGCTAGTTGCGCGCATTAAAAGAAAAATAGACTTTTAAGTCCAACAAGTATTTTTACTCGTAACGAGTGATTTTTAGTGTTGAGAGAAAAAACACCTACACCTTAGCTTTTACAGCTAACCGCCTTTAGTAAAGCAAGCTGGTTATGCGGCTAAAAAAATAAGTACAGCTGTACTTTTTTAAGATAAAATAGAACAACTGTACTTATTTGGTATAAGCATGAAACAAATTTATTTTAATCAAAACAAGCCACCTAAATTTTCTAAAATAACAAAGGCTGCCACTTTTGGTCTGACCAAAACATTTCCTAAACTCAGTGCCCGCCTTGCCATGAAGGTATTTTGTAACCCGCATAGCCGACGCCAATACGAATTTAGAACATGTATACAGCCAATTAATATTAAACTTACTACCGAGCTTGGCGCTGTAAACCTGTACTATTTTAGCCAAGCCGAAAACACTAAAACGGTATTTTTATCTCATGGCTGGGCCGATAGCACTAATCGGTTTACTGCTTGAATAGATGAATTGCTTGAAAAAGGCTTTAATGTTTACTCAATTGATCACATAGGCCATGGCTATTCGCACGGCAATACCTCGCACTTATACGGGTATATGCAGGGGCTAACAGCGGCTTTTGAGTACTTTAATGGGCAAAATATTACAATTAATAGAGTCGTTACACACTCTATGGGCGGTGTTGCTTTGTTAAACTTAGCGCCTCATTATTTAGAGAATAAAAAAATTGTGATGATCTCTGCCCCTGCACAAATATTTGAAGCCATGTTTGCTAAGGTCAGGCAAGTGGGTATTTCTGAGCTCATGCTAGAAAATATGCTTAATAAGGTGTCAGACAAATATGGTATTAACTGGCAAAACCTTCACCCTGATCATTCTAAAGATAAAATTAACGAAAACATGTTGTTTATTCATGATAAAAATGACTCAGTGGCAAGCTTTGAGGCAATAAAATTATTAACTGAGAACACACCCGCAACACTTGTGGCCACACAAGAGCTGGGGCACGTGCGCATTTTAAAAAGCCAATACGTGTACGACCAAATAACACGCTTTATGGATTAACGATGAAAAAAAGTGAGAGCACAAAACGCAATATTTTGCACAAAGGAATGGCCTATGCGGCTGCACATGGTTTTTATAGCTTGTCGATAGGAAAAATAGCGGCAGTGACTAACATGTCGCGTACTGGGGTGATCTCACACTTTGCCAATAAAGAAGATATGCAAGTGGCTATTTTGGCCTACACCGAAGAAGAGTTTAGAAAACAGGTTGTTGATATATCTGCTGATGAAGATGCGTTAATTCATTTAAATAATTTTCAGCAACGCTGGCTTGAGTGGCTCAATTTTTTAGATACGGTATCGCCTGGTAAGCAGGCAAGTTGCCCGCTCATTAAAGCGTCGGTAGAGTTTAAAGCAAGCCCCAACTGTTTGGTAAGGCAGTTTATGCAAGACCAACACTTAAAAATGATTAACTACCTCACTAAACTTGCAGTTAACTGCCAAGCACAAGGCTACTTTAGCCAAGACAAAGAGCCGAGCATTTTTGCGTATGAGTTTTATGGCTTATATACCGGGCATGTTGTACAAACAAGCTTAATAGATAATCCAGCTTTAACGCTTACTTATAAAAAAGTAGTTGGCAATTTAATTGCGCGATATATGCGTTAACAGTGGCCTGCAAGGCGTTTTTTACCTTTAATATGGCGTACTTTTTAAGCGCTTTTAGGTGCAAAAATAATAATAGCCATGCCCAGTAAGGCAACCGCCCCGCCCACTACATCCCACATTGTAAGCTTTACGCCATCAACTGCCCATAACCACAGTAAAGCCACGCATATGTACACACCGCCATACGCGGCATACACCCGTCCAGCGGCTGCGGGGTGTAACGTAAGCAACCACGCGAATAGCGCTAAACTGATTGCTGCAGGTATTAAAAGGAATATGGATTTATCTTCTTTAAGCCAAAGATAAGGTAAGTAACAGCCAATAATTTCTGCCAGTGCGGTAATAATAAATAGCGCGATAGTTTTTACTTCAAACATAAAACCTCACGTGATTTAAATAACGAGAGCATAATAAAGCTAAGTAACTGCAAACTAGTTACTTAGCTAAAATAGTGCGAATTCTGGGTAAAAAATTTTTACCCATATTTAAGTAAAACAGGTTACTCAGCTAAGGCCGCGTCGGCCAGCTTCATTGTACTTTCGAACGATTTAGTACCGGCTATAAATAAACCATTGTGGCAAAATACAGCGTCGTCTAAGCCTGTTTCAGCTTGAAACTCTTCGTCAGATAAACCAGCCCACGCTTTAGGCAGTGACTTTCTGTCTTCAAACGAGCCGGGCTCTACTGGTACAGTTTGAATAATCCATTGGCCGTTTTGCGAAGGGTAAACCATAAATAAAGCGTCGCTTGATAAATGGTGTACTGTTTTTTTCCATGGTGTGTATTTTTCTAAAATAATCACGCGGGGATCTTTTGCCTCTTCTATTGCTTTTGCAACAATATCTTTGGCGTTAATGCTTCCTTTTGCTGAGGCAATAAAACGGGTTAATAAACGCGCTGCCAACTCAACGGCTTCATCAAAGCATTCATCAAAATTGCCTTCCTCTTCCCATGTTGGATTAAACATAGATAGCGTTTGGCTAAGCGTTATGCCCTCAACCACACCCTTAACGTAACCACAATCTATGGCATCAATTGTAGAGACTAAACCAGCGTCAACTCTATCAGCCACCGCTTGGTTATTATCACACAGTGCTAAACCATACTTTTTCCAAATTAAGCCAAATGACGAGTATGGCGTGCCATTTTCGCGCTCGCCTGCGCCGCCGCGTTGGTGGTGATCAAAGCGTCCTGTGTCAGGGTTGTATTCACCACCTACATCAACAACAATATCGGCACTTTCTATTACTGCTTTATCGCGGGTTCGTACCAAGTTAAAGGCAGGCAATACATGCTTAAGTACCGCAATACTAAACACGTCATCGGCATGGAAATTACCACTGTGGGTTACTACTGTTAAATCGCTCATTGGTTTTGGGCTACTTTTAAAAAAGATAAAATTCTCACTTATGAAGTGCTAAATAAAGGTTTATACCCGTTTGCTTAATCAAGTAATTTATTTTGAAGCAAAAAAGCTTGTTTATAGCCAGGTTTTGCCTCTTAAAATCATTAAGTATTACTGTGCACAGGTATTAAATATACGTGGCGAATTTTATACGAAGATAGCAGTGAAAAACAGTGAAGTATTTTTTGCGCCTACAGAGTCAGCTATAGGCACACAGTAGTAAATAGCTTATTTATTCTGGCTCAGGGCTCAGAGCAAGCTCCATAAATACACTTTGTGGGTTATCTTGATACGAGCCAAAGCTTGCACAGCGAGCAAAACCTAAATCTTCATATAAACTAATTGATTCGGTTTGCTTTGGGCCTGTTTCTAATCGGATAAGTGGAATTTTTGTTTCGCCGGCGTAATGCAGGAGGTTTTGCATTATGCGTCTTGAAAAACCTCTACCACGGTAACTTGGTTTTACGTATAAACGCCTTATTTCGCCATATAGCGCGCCGTCATTTTGCTTAACAATAGCGCCACAGGCAATAATGCCATCTTCGTTTTTTAAACCAATTGCGTAAACGTTGTCTTTGCTTAATTCTTCTAATTTGAGAGATTGGGCTGTAGCCACGGGGTATAAGGAGTTTATCAGTCTATCTATATCTGCAAACACATTAACTACATCAGGATCCTTAGGGGTTAATTCGACTAACTGCATCTCTTGTCGTCCATTTTATTATTTTGAATCGTTATAGTGGCTTCATAATATATACTTAATACGCGTGTTCCTAGTGTTGTTTAAACAAAATGTTTTAATAAGGTAAAAATAGCTTTATTAAAACGTTAGCTTAATTTACAAAAACGACGCACAGCCTGCTAAGCACTTAGGCTTTGCTTTTTTAATTGATGGGCATGCCACTTAATATAATTACTGGCATTCATAGGTTTTGCGACTAAATAGCCTTGTATACAATCTGCATTGAGCAAGTTTAGTAACTCAAATTGCGCCTCTTGCTCTACACCTTCAGCAACAACAGTAATGTCTAAACTTTTGCCCAGGCTTATAATCGTATTAACAATATTAAAGCCTTTGCCTTTATCTAAAATCTTATCGATAAAGCTTTTATCAATTTTTATTTCCTGTACGGGGAAAGCATTTAAATGGGCTAAACAGGAATACCCTGTACCAAAGTCGTCAATAGAAAACACAAAACCTTGTTCTTGTAGCTCCGTCATTTGCTTTATTGTGCTGTCAATATCGCCCGATAGCATGGTTTCGGTGATCTCAAGTTTAATATGCTGCGGTTTTATGTTGAACTCTTTAATTGTAGAGCAGAGCTCACGGGTAAGCTGCGCAGAATTAAACTGTATATGACTAATATTTATAGATACGCTAAAGTGCTCATCTATCATTTTTTTTTCATTAAGTTGATTAATAAGGCTGCATATATTGCGAAGCACTATGTTTTGCAGTTTTTGAATCAGGCCATATTGCTCTGCAATAGGAATGAACTGATTAGGCGCAATAACCCCTTTATTAGGGTGTATCCACCTTATCAGGGCTTCTGCACCTACTATCTTTCCTTGCATACTAATTTGCGGCTGAAAATACGCACAAAATTCGTTATTTGCGATTGCTCTTACAATATCCGTTTCTAATTCGGCTTGGTTTTCGAGTAAAGTTTGCAGTTTAGGGTCATAAAAGCTGCAGCTATTGCCGCCTTTTGCCTTAGAGCGGTACATGGCAGTATCTGCAAATTTTAATATGTTATCGGTGGCTGTGTGCTCTTCATTAATTAAGCAAATACCTATACTGCAACTAACTTGAAATGCCAGCTCCCCTATTGCAAACTTATCATTAAACACGCCTTGTACTTTTTTAGCGACTATTTCAGATTCAATACAGGCTTGGTGGTTATGCTCGCCAATGTATTCGAGTAAAATAATAAATTCGTCACCGCCCACTCTAGCTAAAGTATCAGATGATCGTATTACGCCACCTAAGCGTTTTGCTAATTCTATTAATACTTGATCTCCGGCGCCGTGGCCTAATGAATCATTTATTCTTTTAAAGTTATCAACATCTAAAAACAGCAATGCGCCCGTTTTTTTGGTGCGTTTAATACGCTCCACACACTTTGCTAGGCTGTCGCTGAGCATTCGTCTATTAGGGAGCCCTGTTAGCGGATCAAAAAACGCAAGCCGTTGAACTTCTTGCTCGGCTTTTTTGCGAAGGGTCACATCTCTTGCCATCCACACTACGTGCTTAAGTTCTGGTTTTTCTGGCTGATAGTTAGTAAGTGCAGCCGCTCTTCCTTCAAAGGTTATGTGGCCTTTGGGCACGGCTAAATCGTACTCAAATATTTGCATTTCATTGGTGCGAATGGTTTTTTTAATAATCCCCATGATCATGTCGGCATCTTTAACTGGGAACAAGTCTTGCACATTTTGACCAATTAAATCGGTGGGCGATTCAAGTAATAAGTCACTCGAGGTTCCGTAAATATCGGTATAGACGCCCTCTTCGTTCAAAATCAAAATAAGATCGGGCATCACTTGCGTAAATGCTTTAAATTTTTCATTACTTTTTTGCAGGTCTGCCACTAGCTGCCTAGCTTTGAGCGACTCTGCGCTTTTTTCAAGTGCTATGCTAGAAAAGTGTACAAAATAGTCAATGAGTTCTAAATCTTGCTGTGTAGGCGCTTTAGGGGCGCCGTGGTAAATAGCAAAAGTGCCTAATATTTCACTGGTGGTTGAAATAATCGGGGTTGACCAACAAGAATATAAACCGTAGCTGTGCGCTAAATCTTTGTAACCTTCCCACAAGGGCGAAAGGTCAATATTTTGCACAATAACTTGCTCATTTTTATAAGCCGCGGTGCCACAAGACCCTACATTAGGGCCTATAAACACACCATTAATGGCCTTTAAATATTCATCGTCAATATTTGGGGCAGCACGATGAAATAACTGATTACCTGTTAAAGACAGTATTGAGCATCTTGCAGAGCTGTCTTCAATAACTTGCTCTATAGCTAAACAAATATCTTGTAAAATATCGTCTAAGGCAATGCCTAACGCGATTTTAGATAATATATCCTGCTGGTGAGATAACAATTGTTTTAGTTTTGCAGTATTCATACTTCACCATGCATCTAGGTACTTTTATGTTGCTACGCACTTTAAAAAAGTGCAGTGCATCAACAAATTCCTGCTCTTAGTTCATATATTTAAAATGAGTATAGTTAATAAACTTACAGCGCGAGTTTTATTATTACGATTATGGAAATTGTTTTTTAATAAAATAGGTAAAAAAACAACTTTAGTATGCGTTAAGCCTACATTATTTTGCAACAAAAAATAAACATCCATAACAAAAACAATCCAGCCAACACACTCTAAAACTTTTTAAAAATTTTGCAGGTTTAACACTTTGTTACTTAAAAAGGCTGTTCAAAATTATCAGTCTAATTATACTGCATGCAGATATGAGTCTTTTTTGAGGTTACTGTGCAGATCATACAAGGTATGGAATATTTTTTTTCAGGCTTTAAATTAATTAGCCAAAAAGGCCTTAAGCGCTTTGTGCTTATTCCACTTTTACTTAATATTTTATTGTTTGGTAGTTCATTATTCTTTTTATTTGGTTGGTTAAGCGACAGCTTTAATTATATAAACAACATGTTACCTGAGTGGCTAAGCTGGCTTGAATGGTTAATGTGGCCCATTGCCGTGCTTGTGGTGCTATTTAGTTACAGCATGCTATTTACGGTAATAACCAACTTTATTGCAGCCCCTTTTAACGGACTACTCAGCGAAAAAGTAGAGCTTTATTTAACGGGTCAAAAAATAAATGACGACGGTTTTGCTGATTTAGTAAAAGACATTCCACGCATGGTAGGCAGAGAGTGGACAAAGCTTTGCTATTACTTACCCCGCGCTATTGGCTTTTTTATTTTGTTGTGGATTTTACCCGTTATTGGACAAGTGTTATGGGTTTTATTTACATGTTGGATGTATGCTGTGCAATACAAAGATTTTGCCTTCGATAACCATAAAGTAGGCTTTAAGCAAATGAAAGACGATTTAAAGTCTAAACAAGGTTTATCTTATGGTTTTGGCTTTGCTGTTATGCTGCTCACTGCAATCCCATTTATTAACCTAATTGTTATGCCCGTTGCTGTGTGTGGCGCTACTCGTTTGTGGGTAGATAATTATCGCTCTAAATACCGAGCGGGCTAACAAACACTATAGCAAATAATAAAAGCACCTTTTGGTGCTTTTATTTTATCTATATCAACTTAAGTGCAGTGTAATTTAGTCTTGCGCGCCGTGGCAGTGTTGCACTTTTTTCATCTTGTAAAGTAAACGCTGTGATCACTATCGAGAATAACTGCTTTTTAAAAGTAATGTTAATGACTTCGCCTATTTTAGTTTTATAAGTGTGTTGCTGATTAAACAGTTTAAGTTCACCGTTTGCTAATTGCTCAACATACAAATAGGGGGTGTGCAAAGGCAGTTTTAACCTTATAACATTTAAACTGCTTTGCTCCTGTACTGCAACCCACTCCCCATCTTTATAAAGCGTATTAAAACGCGTTATGCCCTCGGGCTGAAGTACAGAGTCGTTTTGTATTAAACACGTGCTGCACCCGTTTACACGCCTTTGCTGCCAATTTACTGGCTTGTTATTATAATAAAGCGCATCAGTTAGTAACCATTCACTACTATGGCTACTACTGGCTTTATTAATAGCACCTTGGCTACAGGCAGCAACTAAACAAATAATAGCTCCTTGTAAAAGTGCAGCTTTTATAAATCGGTAGCTCATTTAGCGCTCTTTAATTGCTTTAATTTGATTAATTATAGCCTCGCTTGGCGCTGCTTCTTTTATATAGCTAGGCAATGAAGTAGAAACAGCTTGAGCACGCTGCTGTTGATACAGCTTATGGCTCATTGTATTTGCCACACCAAATCGGTTACCTGCACTTTGTGAGTAAAACTGTAAGTTAATCATGCTCCACTCATCGGTATCCGTTAATACAGTAATTTGCGAGTCTTGGTTTGCATCAAAGTTAGTTAATGTATCGCCTAAAATTGCATTACAATTATAATCGACCGCTTCAGAGCCAGGCCTGTTTAATCCTGCGCTTTCATCAATAGCACTTTCATTTATATTTGCAGCGCTGCCGTTTGAATAATCAATGATAAAATCATCCGTTGATCCTGTTTGATTATTGGTATTTGGCACAAGGTCGCAGTTAATGTTGTTGGTATAAAACCGGTCGTAATAACGGTCACCTTCGTTATTACCTATGCTTGCAAGCCCCGTTAATTGATATAGATAATTCATTGAGCTTAAATGATTTGGCTTAAAGTTCACTTCTTCGTCGCCGCCATGATAAAGCCCTAAATTATGCCCCAACTCATGAAAAATAGTAGACGCTTGGTAATTATTCGTCACATTTTGTGATGTTTGATCATCAACCGATAACCCCCATCCGCCCATAGTCAGCATTAGGTCATTACCATTTATTTCGGCAATACCTGAGCCACTAATGCTGCCATCTTCGTTACCACTGTTTGCCATTAATAAATAATGAAAAATTGGGCGGCGCGTTGTATCGGCATATTCCATTTTATAGGAAAATAAATTAGCAGTACCTTGGTCATATTCAAAGGGCGTGTAGCTGTTAAACGGTACGGTTGTACCGCCTCCTAAATCAAAGTTAGCGGTGGAAATACCCGTGCTTTGGTCAAACAAATCGCCTACATCAAAATGCACTGTGTAGCCGTTACTTGCAAATACGCTTACTACTTTTTCTAATGCTGTACGCTGTGGCGTAATACCTATATCGGTACTGTCCATATAATCAATTTCTATAAATATATCTTTTTGATTTACCCGTGCGCCCCATTCATATAAAGGCAGCCCGCCAAACGTTGCGCCTTCTTGCTCACTGCAATCAGGGATCCCATCTAAATCTGTATCGGTATCACAGCTAATATCATTTTGCCCTGCCGGCGTATTAAACACTGAGTAAACCCAATCACTTGCTTGATTAGTATCTGTTGCATTAAGCGCACGTTTTAAGCTTGAGCCTTGTTCGGCCTGCATTTGAGGTGCGTTATCGCCTTGCCATTGCGTGGCACTAACCGGTTGCTGGGTAGAATTACCAAATTTAACAAAGTCGATTGTTTGTGTGGCGGCGCTATTTAATAACTCTGCAAAGCCATTTATATACCAGTAAGGACGTAGCGCATCGCTTTGGTTACCCACCAGCACAATTTTAGGGTTATTAAGTGCCGCACTTGCTAAAAACTCATCACCAAAACGACTTTGCAGTAAAATATAACTGCCGTTTTCTAATACTTTGTTGGGTAATGTAAATACTTGCTCTGCGCTCACTGAGCTATCAAGCATATTAATTGCGCGCGTTTTTAATGAATAGTTTTGTAAATTAACAGCCTCTCCAGTGCCGTTATAAATCTCTACCCAGGGCGTATCATTAGTAAATTGCACCGATATGAGTTCGGTTATTTTTAAATCTTGGGTTGAGGTGGTAAATTCACTCACTTGGCCTGCTGTCGCAGCAGTACCAGAAAAATTAACTAATTGATCATTTACACGCACTTTGTAAAGCGTGTTTTCTGAAAAATCAGCGCTTAAGTTAACGTTTTTAAAATAGTCACTCGTCTCATCAGGCGCTCCAGATAAGCTCTCTACATTAAGTGCAACACAGCTTGAAAAATCATCACTTGATACCTGAACACTGCCTTCACAGCTCCCCGCGCTACTATTTACGGTTAACGAACTGCTCAGCATCACATCAGAAAACGTAATGCTAATGGGGGTGTCAACCAATACCGGTTCATCTGCCCCATTAGGCGTTATTTCTGTCACCGTTGCAGCGCTGGTATCAATAATTGTCGTATTAAGTAAAAAGTTGGTGCTGTCTTCACCATCACTAGCAGTCAGTGTATAGCTTTTTGCAGAAATACTATTTACAGGCGGTGTATAGCTAAAGCGCAGCGCTTGGGCATCAATAACGCTCACCTGCGCCCCTTCTAAGTCATCTGGAAAAGTAATTTGTACCGTATCGCCATCGGCATCATTTACCGTCAAATTAAATTCAGCACTTAAGTTATATTGCACCTCAACGGTTACATCGTCTGCCACAGGCGGATTGTTGAGTGGCACCACAATCACCGTTTTTTGGGCGCTATTAGTAGCATCGTCGTTATCTCTAACGGTGGCTAAAAAGGTAATATTGGTATTTTGAGCAACCGTTGGGGCATTAAACGTAATGCTGGAGTCGGTTTGCGTAAATTCGACCACGGGGCCGTTTGTTTGCTGCCAGCTTAGCTCGCTAATGGTGCCATCGCTGTCCTGCGCTGTAGCTGTTATTGTCACTGACTCATTTTGCATTGCCTCGTCAGGCCCAGCTAAGGTAACACTAGGTGCGCTATTTAATTGCGTAATAAGTACCGTCGCACTGCTTTGTACAGTGCCCCCGGCATTGTCGGTTACAGTGACACTAAAACCAAGCGTTTCATTTTCACTTACATTTGGGGCGGTAAAGCTTAATTCACCTTCAGTTTGGCTAAATTCGATGGAGGAGCCAGCAGATTGTACCCACACTATGGTGCTAATTGTGCCATCTATATCTTGTGCGTTAGCAATTAAACTCACTTGGGTATTAGCCAGTGCACTGCTTGGGCCTGTAATATTAACTGTGGGAGGAGTGTTTTGAACCGTGATAGTCCCAGAGAACACTTGCTCTGTAGTGGCGCCGTCATTATCGGTTACTAGCACCGAAAAGCTAAAATCAGTGTCGCTCTCTACACTGGGGGCCGTTGCTGTGAGTATGTTGCCATTGGCAGTAAAGGTAAATTCAGGCCCCGACAGCTGCTGCCATTGATAACTAGACACCTGCCCGTCACTATCGCTTGCCTGAGCCGTAATAGTAAAGGTTTGGTTAGCAACAATAACGCTGCTGCTTACATCAACACTCACAGTAGGGGCGGTATTGCCAGTTGAGCCACTATCGGTGGCGTCACTATCGCTGCCACCGCCGCCGCAACCGGCTATTAAAAGTGATAAAAAAAGTAATCCTAGCCATTTATAAACATTATTTAATACCACTTTTATGCCTCTATGATTTAGCTATACAAATTTTGGGGCACCTTAACAACGTTTAAATGAACGGTAATTTCCTCACGATCATGATACAAATGCTTAGCTTGCAACTCATAGGTTATACCGTACTTAGTAAGCTCTTCTTTGATCATCGTTAGGCATTCATAAACACTATCAAAGCGTTTTTTCATAGGCAGCTTTAAATTAAATATCAGCTCTTTGGCGTATGCATTTACTGCCCAGTCAATCATTAGATTAGTCACTTTGGTTGGTTTTTCCACCATATCGCACACTAACCAGTTAATATTTCTTTTTTCTGGGCGGTATTTAAAACCATCGGCTCTAAAGTGTTTAACTTGGCCTGTTTCCATCAAACTATCGTTCATTGGGCCATTATCTATTGCGCTAACAAACATGCCTCTGCGTACTAATTGATAGGTCCAACCGCCTGGGCAAGCGCCTAAATCAACCCCTCGCATGCCTGGTTGTACTCGCGCTTCTCGCTCTTTTTCAGGGATAAAAACATTAAAGGCTTCGTCAAGTTTTAACGTTGAGCGGCTCGGTCCGTCACTTGGCATACGTAAACGTAAAATGCCCATAAAAAACGGCGAATTATTATAACTATACGAATACCCTACATACGCGGCATTGTTTGCTAAAAATAGTACATGCATTACCGGGCGGTTTGCCTTTGGCTCACGTAATACCGTGTTTTGCTTTTCGAGTGCTTTTTTTAACGGCGTTGATATTTTTTTACAAAAGGTCAGTAGCTCTTTGCCTTCGTTAGTATCGGGAGTTTCTACGCGCAATTCACTACACAAAGGAAAATCCTTTGCGGCTTCTTTTAATGCAGTGACCCTATCTTCTACCGGCATATTTTCGATTAACGTGCCAGCAAACCACTGGCGCGCAAATACCATATTTTTAAAGTCGACCTTTTTGATTATTTCGTCGCTGTGTTGCGCTTCAAAACATTCATAAATCACGTAGCCGGTATTTGGTTTGGCTTTTACATAGCCGGCAAAACCTTGCTCGGCAGCATGAAACGTTATTTCAGCAGCCGCATCGTTTTCAAAACCACTACGACAATAAATCACAACACTAGACATATTAACCCTTAAACTCTTTAAAACTTAAATCGTGCAACTTGCACTAAAATAACAACCCAACCAATTATAAAACATAACCCACCTAATGGGGTTATTGGGCCTAACCACTTCATGCCGCTTAGGGCTAGTAAATATAAACTGCCACTAAAAAGCAGTGTACCGGCAATAAAAAAACCTCCCGCCACGGTTAAATTAATACCCCACTTAATAAGAATCGCCACGGCTATAAGCGCTAAACCATGCACCATTTGATACTCAGCTGCGGTTTTAAATACCCCGAGTGAATACTCCGTTAAACGGCTTTTTAAGCCATGCGCGGCAAACGCCCCTAACATAACCGACAGCATGCAAAAAAAGCTGCCCGTGAGTAAAAATAATTTAATCATAATTGCTCAACTCTATTGGCTATAAATTTACTTGCTTCAAGCGCTGCAGTTTCACGGTTTTGCAGCTCGCTCACACCACTTTTTTTGCGTGGTTTGAGTGAATGGTCGCCATCGCTAAGCCACACATAGCTTGGCTGTTTTGGCATAGAAAGCGTTTTAAGCTCTTCACGGGTGCCAAAGGTATCTCGTTCGCCTTGTAAGACTAAAAACGGGCAAGGTATGTCTGCAAAATGATCGGTGCGTAGTTTTTCTGGCTTACCGGGCGGATGAAACGGATAGCCAAACGCTAATACACCTGCAATCGGTTGTGTAGAGCTACAAGCAAGCATAGATGCCATCCGCCCGCCCATCGACTTGCCGCCAATAAATAACGGTAAATTAGGTTGCGCATTTGTTAGTACTTGCTCGTAATAAGCTAACAGTTTAGGGGCTCGCTCTGGCGGCCTACGTTTTTGTGTTTGTTTAGCAATCTGCATGTATTCAAAATCAAATAAACCTACATCAATACCCTGCGCACTAATGAGTTTAGCCATATGCTGCATAAAATCAGAATCTGATCCAGCTCCGGCACCATGTGCAAATATAAACTGTGCAATAGCCGGCTGCGTTGCGCTTTTAAACCATTCAATCATTATTAATACTCTTGTTCTTGTTCAACTAAGCTCAGCATCCAATCTTTAAACGAAACTATTTTACCCAGCTCTGTTTGCGACTCTCTTATCACTAAGTAATACGCGTTTTTACTCTCTAAGCTGTGGCTAAATGGGATCACTAAACGGCCCGCGTCAATATCGGGTTTGGCAAGCACACTATTGCCTATTGCTACACCTTGGCCGTGTACCGCGGCTTGGAGCACCATTGATGAGTGGCTAAATATAGGGCCTTGATTCACTTGTACATTACGTACACCCGCCGTTTTCATCCAGGTTTTCCAGTTACGGCGCGTGGTATCGTGCAACAAAGTGTGCTGAGCTAAGTCACTCGGTTGATTAAGCGGTTTATGCCCGCTTAATAACAGTGGGCTACATAAAGGCACTAAATACTCGGTGTGCAATTTGTAAGTTTGAACCCCACTCCAGTGCCCTCGGCCGTAGTAAATGGCAATATCTACATCATCGGTTAACGAGTTTTCGTCTTGGTCTTGCGCTTTTATACGCACATCTATTTCGGGGTGGAGTTCGTTAAATAAACTTAATCGAGGTACCAACCACTGAATAGCAAAACTCGGGGTCAAACTTACGGTAAGTGAGCCTTTTGCACCGCGAGCAAGTAGCTTTTCGGTGGCATCTATCAGCTGGGTAAAAATCTCTTTAATATCTAAAAAGTAGCCTTGGCCTTCTTCGGTTAATAATAACGAGCGATTTTTACGTAAAAACAATTTTAAGCCTAAATGCTCTTCAAGTGTTTTAATTTGATGGCTCACTGCCGCTTGCGTTACATACAGCTCTTCCGCTGCTTTAGTAAAGCTTAAATGGCGTGCCGCGGCTTCAAAAGCTTTAAGTGCGTTTAATGGGGGAACTCGTCTTGACATAGTAACCAAGCTTAGAATTAGTTTTTCTTATGCTTAAGATTATATACAGCATCGTTGTGTGTGTATATTAATGGAATAAAAAAAGCGACCTAAGTCGCTTTTTAACTATTACCTAAATAGGTGTTAAATTATAAATCGCTTGCGCTTGTATCAAGTGGTGCAAAGCTTTTAATTAAATCATCTACCGCTTTCATTTGCGATAAGTACCCTTCCAGCTTGCTAAGTGCTAATGCACATGGACCATCACACTTTGCTTCATTAGGGTTAGGGTGCGCTTCAATAAATAGGCCCGCAATGCCCAGTGCCATGCCGCTGCGAGCAAGCTCGGCAGCTTGTGCACGGCGTCCATCAGCAGAGTCTGCTCGCCCGCCTGGGCGCTGTAGTGCATGAGTGGCATCAAAAATAACTGGTGCCATGGCTTTCATGTCATCCATACCTAGCATATCAACAACTAAGTTGTTGTAGCCAAAGCTTGAGCCGCGCTCACACAGTGCAACATTATCATTACCTGCTTCATTAAATTTAGTAATGATATGACGCATTTCGTGCGGTGCTAAAAACTGTGGTTTTTTCACATTAATAATGGCACCCGTTTTAGCCATAGCTACCACTAAATCGGTTTGGCGTGCTAAAAATGCAGGTAACTGAATTACATCAACCACTTCAGCAACAGGCGCTGCTTGGTGTGGTTCGTGCACATCGGTTATAAGCGGAATATTAAAGGTATTTTTAATCTCTTCAAATATTTTTAAGCCTTCTTCCATACCAGGGCCGCGGTATGAATTTATTGATGAGCGATTCGCTTTATCAAACGAGGCTTTAAATACATAAGGAATATTTAATTTAGACGTTACTTCTACATAGTGCTCTGCAATACGCATTGCTAAATCGCGCGACTCTAAAACATTCATACCACCGAATAATACAAATGGTTTGTCGTTTGCCAGCTCAATGTTATTAATATTAATTACTTGGTTGTTCATTTAAATTCCTTAAGGTGCTACTGCTTGCATCATTAATCCACAAATGTAGGCCATATATGTACCTACACCATACCCTAGTACAGCTAATAAAACGCCCACTGGCGCAAGCGAAGGGTGAAACGCAGAAGCCACCACAGGCGCCGACGCAGCGCCGCCAACGTTAGCTTGCGAGCCCACCGCCATATAAAATAACGGGGCTTTTATTACTTTGGCTACAATCAGCATTAAACTTGCGTGTGTTAGCATCCAAATAGCCCCAATTAAAAATAACCCAGGGTTACTAAATATAGCGGTTACGTTCATATGTAAGCCAATTGATGCCACTAAAATATATAAAAAGCTTGAAGCAACTTTTGATGCGCCAAACGCTTCTATTTGCCTTACTTTAGTAAATGATAAACTAATACCAATAGTGGTTGAAATAACAATTAGCCAAAAGAATTTACTGTTTAAGCTGTACTCTTTAGCCCACGCATAATTGTTTGCAAAAAACGGCCCTAAAAAGTCAGCACAAAAATGAGCAAGCCCCGTTATACCAAATGCTATGGCAATAATGCTCATGTAGTCATTGAGTGTCGGCATGCGGGCATGCTCTGCATGGTATTGCTCAACACGGTTTTTTAAATCTTCTATGGCGGTTGTATCAGCCCCTGTTGCAGCATCAATTTTTTTATGGTTTGCAGCCATGAGTAATAAAACAGCCATCCAAATATTCGCCACAATCACATCAACGGTCACCATAACCGAGAATATATCGCCGCCCACTTCAAACATTTCTTTCATTGAAGCTTGGTTAGCGCCGCCGCCAATCCAGCTGCCGGCAACCGTTGTCATACCACGCCAAACAGCATCTGGGCCGTGGCCGCCTACTAAATCAGGGCTAAATACACTAACCACTAAAATAGATAAAGGCCCACCAATCACAATACCCAGCGTGCCCACTAAAAACATAATTAGCGCTTTGGGGCCTAAATTAATAATCGCTTTTAAATCAATACTAATGGTAAGTAAGATTAAACATGCTGGCAGCAAATAGCGCGAAGCAACATAGTAAACATTTGAACTATGTCCATCTACAATGCCAAACGTATTGAGTAAAGAAGGTAAAAAGTAACACAGCAATAATGCTGGTACATATTTATAAAATGCTTTTAGTTTGGGGTTTTCGCTGCTAGAGGTTTTAAAAATGAACCCTAAAATTACAGCAAGCAAACCCAGTACAACAGCATCATTAGTAATTAATGCAGTGTGAGTATCAGCCATATTTGTTCCTATTATTAATGGTGTGTTTTATTATTATCTTCAAGTTCTTCTAGTTGATGCTGAATAATTTCAATTGCCGGATCGTCCGGGCACTCATCAATAAAAAACTGTAAATCATCGCGTGCCATTTTAGGACAATCTAACTGATTGAGTAAGTAACCTCTGTCGCGTCTCTCGTACGGATCATCGCCTAATAGCTCCATTAGCAACTCAACACATACCAGCGCGTGGCCAAATTTATTTTCGCTAATAAACGACCATTTTTGCTGCGCTAAAAACAATTTATAAACTTCATCGTTATAAATAAGTTCAAGTGGCTCTTGCTCTTGGCCATTTTCTTCATCCGCATTTTCAGGAATGATGTACCAGCTTTGTTGCCCACTGCTAGGCTCAATAATGTAGCCTTCTTCATCACTTATTGCGACATGCACGCTAATATCGCCCTGATTAATACACACACTGGCATCTAATTGCGCTTGCTCAAGCAAATGACTCAATAAAATACCTAATGTGGTTATAGAGCCGCTGCGCATAGTGAGTGTATAGCTTAAGCTATTTATTTTATGCTCTGGCACCTTTAGCCCAGAGGCGCTAAATAGCCATTTGCTATAAAAAATATCAAGAAGGGCTTCTAATCTATCGTGTGGGTCTTTTTGCTTTGCGCACATAGCAGTGATCTGCTGCTCAAAGTCAGTTAATACAGAAAAAGTTGGCGCTAAATCTATTTGAGGGTCCCATTTCGACTCTGCATTAATACACCGATAAAGTGGCGGTGGAGTAAATTCATCATATGCATCATCTAAATAAGATTCGTCGTGTTCGTCATACCCGAGGGTGGTCATCAATACTACAACATTTATTAAAAAACGAAGGCGTAGTTTACCTAATTTTACGGATAGTTACCAATACAGCGAAGCTCCCACCCGTAATTATACCCCATAGGGTTACTTTATAGTAAAAGGAGTGGCCAGCCTGGCTGAAAAATGGTGAAGGCTATAAAGCGTGCAGAGGTGTATTAACTGTTACTTAAGTTCCTTGGGGGTTTAAGTTCCTTACGTATAAGCCCCTTACTTATAAGTATCGTGCGTGTTTAAAAAGTTATATACACGCACCGACACTTAACTTGCAACAGAGTAGGTATTATAAAAGTAGCGGCGATTTTGCCGTTGCCAAATACCCTATCGCTAAAATCACAACCGTGTTAACTACCACATACATAATTTTTGGCAGCGTATTAGTTTGTTTTGCACTAATAATACCTATCGCAATATAAATCACTACAAGCACTATTTTTTCTAATAACCATAGTTGCTCAAAGGGGTTTATTTTTGCCATGAACACCAATGTTATTGCAGAAATAAGTAATAAAGTGTCAATGCTGTGACTGCCAATAAAAACCAGTTTATTTTTGGCAAGCTTGCCACTGCCCATACGCGAAAAAGAGCGGATGTAAAATAAGATAACGCTTAGCATAGCAATTGCCATGTGTGAGTGTTTTACTGCTAAATAATCCATAAGCCTCAGTACTTTTTGTTTTGTTAAAATTAGTTAAGTGCGTTTAATACCAATCCGCTTAATTAAGTGATCTATTTTGAGGATGGAAAAAAGTGTTGATAGCTAGGCAAAAAATTTGCTATTTAGTTGTTCTAAATGAGAATTTTTTAACGCTGATAGCAACACGTTTAGCCCCCTCAAAATGATTAAGTATTATTGCTGCTTGGTATAATACCAAGTACTACGCACTGCTTTGGCTATTATGCCTCACAAACTAAAAAGCACATAGTCGCAAGGCTATGTGCTTTTTAAATTTATAGTAACGATTAACGTTGTTGTCGTTGCACGTTCTCAAATGCTAGTTGTACATTTTGCGAAAAAATCTCAATTAAATTACGTTGCGTATCGGTTATATTTTTAGGGATCCCCGATATAAATAACATCGAATTGTGATTGTACTCGCTACTACAATAAGCAAATAAATAGTTATCTTTATAAATTATGCTTTTATCTTTAAGTGCTTGATGACACGCCTCTAGTTGCTCGTTTTGCAGCACAGCATCTAATTCTTTACCCTCGCTTTGCTCAAACTCACCCGTACCAGAGCGTACTATTAGCTTATCATTACTATTTTCTTGCGTATTTTGCGCCACTAACGTAGTGGCATACACCGCTTGATCGGCAATGCCTAATAATGAGGTAAGTTGCTGCATCACCCCTTCAATAAACTGCTCTATTGAACGTGTGGCAAATATATCGCGCGAGGCAACAATAATTTTTTCAAGCCCTTCGCGAGATTGCTCTATAGAAATAATATCGCGATACGAGCGTAAGCTCGACATAATCACAGTAAACAGCTTTTGCGCTGTTAGCTCTGTTTTCGATTTATAGTCGTTAATATCGTAATTAATAATGACTTGGCGCTCAGGCGCCTGCCCGGGCTGACCGGTTCTTAAAATAATGCGAATATGATTATTATTAGCTTCTTCGCGAATAAATTTAGCAACCTGTAACCCAGCGTCATCTGTTTCCATTACCACATCTAGCAGTACAATAGCGGCATCTGGGTGCGCATTTATTAATTCTTTTGCTTCAGCGCCCGAGTATGCGCTTAAAAATTCTAAACGTTTGTTCTGAAATTCAAAATCACTCAACGCAAGCTTTGTAACAGCATGAACTTCAGGTTCGTCATCAACGATTAATACTTTCCAAGTGCCAAGCTCTACTTCACTTTCTAACTCATCTGGCTCATCTGAAAATAAAAAATCACCCATCATATTAAAGGTTCCTTAATGCATTTATAGAACACACAATCATGGCTGTTTATTATCAAATTAAGGCCACTGTGCGAGCGTTACACGATCGTTATTTCCCAAGTCTTTTACTGTTTTAATATTTATATACGCCATTTGCTTAAACAAATGCCGAACAGCTTCACCCTGTTCAAAACCATGTTCTATTAAAAGATAGCCACTAGGGAGCAAATAGTCACGTGATTGTGTAATTATTTGTTTTATATCAGCCATTCCTGCCTCATCGGCCACTAACGCAGAAAGAGGTTCAAAGCGCACATCCCCTTCTTTTAAATGTTTATCGTCGTGTTCAATGTACGGGGGGTTGGTCACAATTAAATTAAACTGCTCATTTTTCAGCGCGCTAAACCAGTTACTTTGCTTAACTTGCACATTATTAATGGCTAAACGCTGCTGATTCCGAGTCGCTAAGGCCACCGCATCTGCTACTTTGTCGACTGCTGTAATTTGCCATGTTGGCATTTCACTACCAAGTGCAAGTGCAATAGCGCCGGTGCCAGTGCCTAAATCAAGCACTTTTGCTTGCTCAGGCACGGTAAGTGCTAAAGCTTGCTCAACGAGTGTTTCGGTATCAGGCCTAGGAATAAGCGTCGTGGCATTCACCTCGAGCGCTAAGCTCCAAAATTCGCGCTGGCCAATAATATGCGCTACGGGTTCACCATTTAAACGCCGTTCACAAAATTCATCATATTGGCGCTGTTCGTCGCTGCTAAGTAGGTTATCTGGCCAGGTAAATAAGTAACTGCGGGGTTTTTGAAGAATATGTAACAGCAGTACTTGTGCGTCTAATTTAGCGCTGTCGCTAGTTGGTGCAAGTTTAGTTGCACCAACCGCTATTGCCTGCTCAAGCGTGTGGCTCACAATTACTCATCGCCCATTGCGGCAAGTAAATCAGCTTGATGCTCTTGCATTAATGGATCGATAATTGCGCCTAAATCACCAGTTACCACTTCGTTTAAGCGATAAAGCGTTAAATTAATACGGTGATCGGTAATACGCCCTTGCGGGTAGTTGTAAGTACGAATACGCTCAGAGCGATCGCCACTGCCCACTAGGTTACGGCGCTCAGAGGCCTCAGCCGCATGACGTTTTTCATCTTCGGCTTGCTGTAAACGCGCGGCAAGTACCGACATCGCTTTAGCACGGTTTTTATGTTGCGAACGCTCATCCTGACACTCAACCACAACACCCGTTGGAATATGAGTAATACGAATTGCCGAGTCGGTTTTATTTACGTGCTGACCACCAGCGCCAGAGGCTCTAAAGGTATCTACTTTTATATCGGCGGTGTTTATTTCAATGGCTTCAGCTTCAGGAATTTCGGCCATTACTGCGACCGTACACGCAGAGGTATGTACTCGCCCTTGCGACTCAGTCTCTGGTACACGTTGTACACGGTGAGCGCCCGATTCAAACTTAAGCTTACCGTACACACCTTCACCGCTAATGTTTGCTATAACTTCTTTGTAGCCGCCGTGTTCACCTTCGTTGGTGCTCACCACTTCAACTTTCCATTTTTGTGTTTCGGCGTAACGGCTGTACATTCTAAATAAATCGCCTGCAAAAATAGCCGCTTCGTCACCACCGGTACCCGCACGTACTTCTAAAAATACATTGTTGTTATCTTTAGGATCTTTAGGAAGCATAAGCACTTGTAGCTCATCTTCTAATGATAAAATTTGCGCTTTAGCTTCTTTGTATTCTTCTTGCGCCATTTCACGCATATCTGGGTCTGAATCTTTTAGCATTTCTTCAGCAGTCGCTACATCGTCTTGTGCTTGTTGGTATGCTAAAAATGTTTTTACAATTTCTTCAAGCTCAGAGTATTCTTTTGAAAGAGCACGAAAGCGGTTTTGATCACTAATGACCGACGGATCGCTCAGTAGCGCTTGTACTTCTTCGTAGCGCTCTACTAAGGTTTCTAATTTACGATATACAGACTCTTTCATTTAACTGTTATTCCTGATCAATACCTAACATTTTTTTCAACTGAGTTAGTTGTGCCACTTCACCTTTTTTAGCCGCATCTTGAATTGCACGGGTAGGCGCGTGCATTAAGCGGTTGGTTAATTTATTGGCCAACTCTAATATAATTTTTTCTGCGTCTTTACCTGTATTTAGCTGGCTAACCGCCCGCTCAACAAGTTCTGACTTAATGGTTTGTACGTCGTTTCGGTAGTGGCGAATTAAATCAACCGAATCGAGAGAGCGAACCCACATTTCAAATTCTTTTACGCGCTCGCTTATTATTAATTGTGCTTGCTCTGCCGCCTGTTCACGCGCGGCCATATTCTCGCTTACAATGGCTTGTAAGTCATCAACGGAATATAAATAGGCTGCGTCAAGCTCGCCTACTTGGCTTTCTATATCGCGCGGTACGGCAATATCAATAAACAGCATAGGTTTATGGCGGCGCTGTTTTAATGCTTGCTCCACCACCCCTTTACCTATTATTGGTAACGTACTGGCGGTTGAGCTAATAACAATATCCGCTTTGTGTAAACGCTCAGGTAGTTGTGCCAGCGCAATCACATCGGCCGACACTTCCTGCGCTAAACCGCGTGCACGCTCAATGGTTCTATTGGCAACCGTAATTTGTTGCGGCTCATTTTGATATAAATGTTTAGCTACAAGCTCTATTGTTTCGCCGGCACCAATTAATAACACATTGGTTTTATCAAGCTTGCCATAAATATGTTTTGCTAAATTAACCGCAGCAAACGCCACCGACACAGCACTGGCACCAATATCAGTGTCTGTACGGACCTGCTTAGCTACCGAAAAGGTTTTTTGAAACAACCTATCAAACTTAACGCCTACAGCATCGTGTGTTTTGGCGCTATGATAAGCTTGCTTAATTTGCCCTAAAATTTGCGGCTCGCCCAATACCAACGAATCTAAGCCGCACGCAACACGCATTAAATGATTAATGGCTGCATCACCTTGGTGGCAATATATATTTTTGCTCAGTTCGTGTTCATCCAAACCATGGAAACTGGCAAGCCATGCTAGCAGTGCTTGGGAATTTGACTGCTCAAGGCTACAATAGATTTCGGTACGGTTACAGGTAGATACAATAACGGCTTCGTTAAAGTCGGCATGACCGCTTAATTGCTGGAGCGCCTCAGACATTTGCTCAGGCGAAAAAGCCACTTTTTCACGTAATTCTACGGATGCGGTTTTGTGATTTATACCAAGTGCTATGATGGTCATATTTGCCAAATATTGCTGCGCCCTACTTTAAAGGCGGCAATTTTACCAAAAATCAGCGGAATATGGAAAGTAAGGAACAACATTTGATTCGACATTATTTAATTTTATTCACTCTTTTTTTGTTTTTAGCGGGCTGCGCCCACCAAATTGATACAAAAACAACGCTTTACGATGATTGGAAACCACGCTTAGCAGCGCAAAAAACCTGGCAAGCACAAGGTAAATTAGCGTTTATAAGCCCTGATGAGCGCCAATCTGCAAACTTAAATTGGCAACAAGACGAAAAACAAAACAACTTAGTGCTCACTACGTTTATTGGTACTCGTATATTGTCGCTTAAACAAACCCGCACAGGTGCGGTACTTGATTACGACGATAAAACATACACAGATACTAACGCCGCGTTATTATTAAAACGCTTAACCGGTTTTGACCTGCCAGTTGATAACGCCGATAACTGGTTAAAAGGCACGTTAACGTCACAAACATTAAAAGTAGACGAACTTGGCCGTGCACAACAAGTTATTTGGTACGATAACAGCAATAAAAAGTGGCAAATAACGTATTCAAACTATAAACAGCAAGGTGGCTTTTGGGTTCCTGGCAATGTCACGCTAAAACATCAGCAAATTAAAATCAAAATTCAACTCTACAATTGGCAATTTAATTAAGTATGAATACTAAAACAGCTTTTTCGGTCATTGCACCGGCAAAACTTAACTTATTTTTACACATCAATGCGCGCCGTGATGACGGTTATCACGAACTAGAAACCTTATTTACCTTTTTAAATTTTGGCGACACACTCGACTTTTCAGTTAACGAAGCGCCCACTATTTTAATAACGGGTGATACGAAAGGCATAGCAGATTGCGATAATCTCATCTATAAAGCCGCGTTATTGCTTAAAAATCACTGTGGCATTTCATCAGGTGTAAAAATAAATCTCACTAAACGTTTACCTATGGGTGGCGGTGTAGGAGGCGGTTCATCTGATGCAGCCACCACGTTACTTGCACTTAATAAAATGTGGAATACACAACTAGATATTGATGAATTAGCAAACTTAGGCTTGCAATTAGGCGCCGACGTACCGGTATTTATTCGTGGTAAAAGCGCCATAGCACACGGTATTGGCGAACAATTGGTTGACGTAGAGCTTGAACAAAAATGGTATTGCGTTGTGCACCCTAATCAGCATGTCAGTACCGCTAAAATATTCACTCACCCAGATTTAAAACGCGATACACCAAAAATTTCAGGTGATTGGCGAACCCATAAATTAACCAACGATTGTGAGCCTTTAGTTAAAAAGCTCTGCCCCGAGGTTGAAAAAACCCTGCAGTGGTTGCTAAAATACGCCCCGTCGAAGATGACCGGAACAGGTTCATGTTGTTTTGTCGAATTTGCTAGCCAAGTTCAAGCACAAGATGTACTTGATAACCTCCCCCATACTTGGCAGGGTTTTGTTGCTTCTAGCGCAAATGTCTCACCTGCTCATACGGAGCTTGCCGCCATATTCGATCAATGAAGTAACGTACAAGTAATCATAAGTTAACGCGTAGTGGGTTTTACCTATTTACCCGTTAGTCCAAAAATTCAGTGCCTGAGGAACCCTACCGTGCCTGACATGAAGCTCTTCGCTGGTAACGCAACACCTGAGTTAGCTCAAAAAGTTGCAAAACGTTTGTATATTGAATTAGGCGATGCTGTTGTTGGCCGTTTTAGCGACGGTGAGATCAGTGTTCAAATAAATGAAAATGTTCGTGGCTCGGATGTTTTTATCTTGCAATCAACCTGTGCCCCTACTAACGATAACCTAATGGAACTTATCGTTATGGTTGATGCTCTACGTCGTGCATCAGCAGGTCGTATTACTGCCGTCATTCCTTATTTTGGTTATGCACGTCAAGACCGTCGAGTACGTTCTGCGCGCGTTCCAATTACCGCTAAAGTTGTTGCCGATTTCTTATCAAGTGTAGGTGTTGACCGCGTTCTTACGGTTGATTTACACGCTGAGCAAATACAAGGTTTCTTTGACGTACCAGTAGATAACGTATTTGGTAGCCCTGTATTACTTGAAGATATGGAAGAGCGTGAGTTTGAAGACGTTGTTGTAGTATCACCAGATATTGGTGGTGTAGTACGTGCCCGTGCTATTGCAAAACTACTTCACGACACAGACCTTGCTATTATTGATAAACGTCGCCCTCAAGCAAACGTTTCTCAAGTAATGCATATTATTGGTGATGTTGAAGGCCGCGACTGTATTATCGTAGATGATATGATTGATACCGGTGGTACTTTATGTAAAGCCGCAGAAGCACTTAAAGAACACGGTGCTAAACGCGTATTTGCCTATGCAACGCACCCTATTTTATCTGGCAAAGCTGCAGAGAACATTCGTAACTCAGTAATTGATGAAGTAATTGTAACTGACTCAATTCCGTTATCTGATGAATTAAAAGCGCTTGATAAAGTAAAAGTACTGACTCTTGCTGACATGTTAGCCGAAACAATTCGTCGCATCAGCAATGAAGAATCTATTTCAGCGATGTTTGAACACTAAAATCACACATTCGTTGGAACATATAAGCGCCTTTTGGCGCTTTTTTTGTATGTGTTGTTTATTTTATCGGGGGGCGGTGTTATGATAGCGCGCCTTTTGGGTAGGGACCTTGGTCGCAAAGGCCCTAACACTTTTAATTATTGGAGACATTATGTCTAACGAAACTTATACTTACAACGCTGAACTTCGCGTAGAAACTGGTACTGGTGCGAGCCGCCGCCTACGTCGCGAAGACAAAGTACCTGCTATCCTTTACGGTGCAGATAAAGAAGCGGTATCGCTTACTCTTGCTCATAAAGACATGATCAAAGCACAAGAAAGCGAAGGTTTTTACACGCACATTCTTACGCTAAATGTTGGCGGCGAGTCTGTTGAAGCTATCTTAAAAGATATTCAACGTCACCCATTCAAGCCAAAAATCACTCACCTTGATTTCCAACGTGTAGATGCAACTCACAAATTAGTAACTAAAGTTCCTCTTCACTTCATCGGTGAAGAAGCAGTTACTAAAGCTGGCGCAACTGTTGTTCACCAGTTAACTGAAGTTGAGATTTCTTGTCTTCCTAAAGCACTTCCAGAATTCGTTGAAGTTAACGTTTCTAATTTAGTAGTTGGTGATTCAGTTCACATTTCTGACCTTGAACTTCCTTCAGGTGTTCAGTCTGTTGAACTAGGTAAAGGCGAAGGCCACGACCTGTCAGTAGTTACAATCAAAGCTAACAAAGCAGCTCCTACTGAAGAAGAAGCTTCAGACGCTGCTGAATAATATTTAAGGTCTTGCACCTTGAATTCTATTCAAATGCTTGTGGGCCTGGCTAATCCAGGCCCCGAATACGCAAACACACGCCACAATGCAGGTGCTTGGTTCATTGAAGAACTCGCAGCACGCTACAACTGCACGCTCAAACACGATCCTAAATATCACGGCCTAACTGGCAAAGTGATCATCCAAGGCCAAGAATTCAAATTATTGATCCCCACCACCTACATGAACTTAAGTGGTAAAGCGGTCGGTAGTTTAGCCAATTTTTTCAAAATCCCCGTGGAAAACATACTTGTTGCCCATGACGAAATGGATTTAGACCCAGGCGTTGCCAAACTTAAAAAAGGTGGCGGTCATGGCGGTCATAATGGCTTAAAAGACATTATTGCAAAAATGGCAAACCAAAAAGATTTTATGCGTTTACGCATAGGTATCGGTCATCCAGGGCATCGTGAAATGGTTACCGGTTGGGTGCTTGGAAAAGCAGCCAAAGAAGACCAAGAAAAAATGGATGCAGCGGTTGATGAAGCAGTTCGTTGTATGGAAATACTTGCAAAAGATGGTGTGTTAAAAGCACAAAACAGACTACATTCTTTTAAACCATAATCGTTTAAACGAATCTTAACAAGGTATCTTACTATGGGTTTTAAATGTGGCATCGTTGGCTTGCCTAATGTTGGTAAATCAACGCTTTTTAATGCACTAACTAAAGCGGGTATTGAAGCCGCTAACTTTCCTTTTTGTACCATCGAACCTAACACAGGTGTAGTACCGGTACCCGATCCTCGCTTAGACGAGCTAGCAAAAATTGTAAATCCTCAACGTATTCTACCTACCAGTATGGAGTTTGTTGATATTGCTGGTTTAGTAAAAGGCGCATCAAAAGGTGAAGGTTTAGGAAACCAATTTTTAGCAAACATTCGTGAAACGGATGCAATTGGCCATGTAGTTCGCTGTTTTGAAGACGAAAACGTAATTCACGTTGCAGGTACTATTGACCCTGCTGACGATATTGACGTTATCAATACCGAATTAGTACTTGCCGATATGGACAGCGCTGATAAAGCAATTTTCCGTAACGCTAAAAAAGCGAAAGGCGGCGATAAAGACGCTAAAGAGCAAAATGCAGTACTTGAAAAAGTAAAAGCACACTTAGACGAAGGGTTAACACTTCGCTCTTTAGAGCTTACTAAAGAAGAAAAAGCAGCTATTAGCTCAATAAACTTCTTAACTATTAAGCCAACTATGTACATTGCTAACGTAGCAGAAGATGGCTTTGAAAATAACCCACACCTTGACCGTGTACGTGCTATTGCAGAGTCTGAAGATGCTGTAGTAATTCCGGTGTGTGCTGCAATCGAATCTGAGCTTTCTGAACTAGATGAAGAAGACAAGCTTGAATTTATGGCAGACCTAGGTTTAGAAGAACCAGGCCTAAACCGTGTTATTCGCGGTGGTTACGAGCTATTGCATTTACAAACCTACTTCACAGCAGGTGTAAAAGAAGTACGCGCGTGGACTATTCCAGTAGGTGCAACTGCGCCGCAAGCGGCTGGTAAAATTCACACCGACTTTGAACGTGGCTTTATTCGCGCACAAACCATTGCTTATGACGACTACATTGCCTTTAATGGCGAAAGTGGCGCTAAAGAAGCCGGTAAAATGCGTCAAGAAGGTAAAGAGTACATTGTTAAAGATGGCGATGTAATGAACTTCTTGTTCAACGTATAATTACGCCTAAACAATCTGTTTATAAAAGCCCGCTTAATGCGGGTTTTTTTATGCCTTTAACCAGGTAAGTTTTATCCTAAAAGATAAATGGCCTTAATCACTTTTGGCTTTTTATAGCAATTAGAATAATTAAGCGATCTATTTTGTTGATGTAAAAACCTGTTGATAGCTAGAAAAAACTCGCTATTTAGTTGTTCTAAAAGAGAATTTTTTAACACAAATAGCGACACGTTTAGTCCCGCAAAATGATATAAGTATTATTACGAATTGGTATTATACTCACGAGCTAAGTTAAATACTTTATTTAACATAAGAAATACGCATCATTAATAAGCAAATTGCCCTACCAACTACCCCCACCCGATGATTAATATGTAATTTTTAACGCAACTAGTGCAAGTTATGCCTACTTAAAATAATTACATAGCCTGGTTGTTAAGTATCATAACTTCATTCAATAGCTAAAATACTCAATAAACTCGGTTTTAATACAACTTGATCGCAAAGCGACTGCTGAAATACTCAGCAGTTTTTATATTAACGGTTTTAAGTTGTTATTACTTAGTGTACTTTGACAGTTGATTTACAGTTAAAAAAACAGCAAATTTATTAAAATTTAGCCTCTTAGCTTAATTTTCCTGCAAACAAACCCTGTTAAGTGTTTTTTTGCAAAAAAGGTGTTGACGGATTTGGGTCATATCAGCATAATACGCCCCGCACTCAGCGATGAAGTGATAACAAAAGAGATGGCTAAGTAGCTCAGCTGGTTAGAGCACATCACTCATAATGATGGGGTCACAGGTTCAAATCCCGTCTTAGCCACCATTTTTCTTTTGTTGCTCAATGAAGAGTTTAAAATAACTACCTTCCTTTGATTATTCAAAGTGAAAATGCGGGAGTGGCGGAATTGGTAGACGCGCTGGATTTAGGTTCCAGTATCTTAGGATGTGAGAGTTCAAGTCTCTCCTTCCGCACCATGTTCTGATATGAACTAAACTATCAATTGTTTTCTGTTGGGATATCGCCAAGCGGTAAGGCACCAGGTTTTGATCCTGGCATTCCCAGGTTCAAATCCTGGTATCCCAGCCA